>JAQWPZ010000052.1 GCA_029245125.1 Rubripirellula sp. | reverse complement strand
TTGGTTTGTTCCTCGCTCAGCAGAAAGCACGAAAGCTGGCAACCTGGGCTCCTGATGTCGGGCAGGTGGTTCATCAAACGCCGATTCGACGGGTTGCCGTCATCGGTGCCGGTGCGATGGGGGCTGGGATCGGGCAATTGGCGGCTGTCCGCGGTTACGACGTCGTGTTGAAAGAGATCAACGAGCAAGCAGCCCTCGCGGGGCAGCGACGCGTTGAAAAACTTGTCGACGATCTTGCGAAGCGAAAACGTTGGGGAAGCAAAGAGCGTAGCGAGTTGATGAGCAGGATTGCCGTCGATTGCGATGACCAAGTTCTGGCGGATTGTGATTTGGTTATTGAAGCAGTCGTCGAACAAATGGAGGTCAAGGAAAGCGTGTTCAAAATGTTGGACGATACGACCATGCCGTCCAGCATTTTGGCCAGCAATACGTCATCTCTCTCGGTGACTGACATGGCTCGCGTCACCAATCGTGGAAATCAGGTGGCAGGATTGCACTTTTTTAATCCGGTCCATCGGATGGAGTTGGTCGAAGTCGTTCGCGGCGAGAAAACGGATGATGAAACCTTGGTGCGATTGGTTAGCTTTGTCAAAGCGTTAGGCAAAACGCCCGTCGTGACCGCGGATGCCCCTGGCTTTCTCGTCAATCGGGTCTTGTTTCCTTATCTCGGTGAAGCTGTTCGGATGGTCGGAGAGGGTGGGGATGTAGCCGAAATTGACAAGCAGGTGCGTCGGTTCGGGATGCCGATGGGCCCCTTGCAATTGCTTGACCAAGTCGGGATCGATGTCGCCTATCACGTCGCCCATTCGCTCTCTGAAACCTTACCCGGAGTTGAATCGGTTGCCCGCACGTTGTCAGCAATGGTGGAGGCGGGGCAATTAGGGAAGAAAACGCAATGCGGTTTTTATCGTTACAGTCCTGGTAGAAGTCATTCTGTCGCAGAATTGCCACTGACAACCCGTACGAGAACCAGTCCCGAGCCGTCGCAATTCTTTGACGATTCACTGACACCGATTCAGCGAAGATTGATCTACCCGATGCTGGCTGAAGCGGTTCGCTGTCACGAGCAACAGATTGTCGAAGAGCCATGGGCGATTGATCTAGCCGTCGTGCTCGGCACCGGTTTCTCGCCTCACACTGGTGGGCCACTGCACTTGATTGACACGATTGGTGTGAAGACGGTCGCAGCCAACTTGGCCGTTTTGCATGCTCACTTCGGGGATCGATTTTCGGTGCCTGATGAGTTGACGGAAATGTCGGCTCACGGGGAGTCATATTTCATCCCGCGTGAACGATTGCCCACGAGGACTGCGTCCTCGTGATGAACCAAGTCAGTGGAACTTTTCGGTAACCAAGGAGAACAACCATGAGTCTGGACAATAACCTCAACTTGCCGACGCCAGCCGACGAATCGATTCCCGTTGCACCGGTTCAAGCCCCTCGTTCGGTTTCTTCGCCGTCGTCTCTGCATCAAGATGCCGAGAATGCGAATGACAGGCCGTCGGAGGTTTCTCCAACGCCTTTGGAAACAGAGGGAAGTGCCGACGAATTATCTGACAACAGCGTCGAATTTTCTCCGGAATCCTTTGCGGAAGTGGCCTTGCGACTCGGTGGTGCATCGGCCGAAGAAGCTCGTCGAACAGGGGTCGTCGACACCGCGGATGACCAGGTCGAAGATTTATTCGCCCGCCGCTTCCAGACGGTCAACAGTCCTGCTCATCGGGCGGTTTGGGATACGAGCGTGCTGACGTCGCTATTCGAAGCCGAAGAAGAATCTGCTTCCACCCAAGTGACTCAGGTTGTGCAAGCGAGCTTATCAGTTGTTCGCCGCCATCGAGACGCAGGCACCTTGATTAATGACGCGGGAAAGATCAGTGACGTCGTGCTCGATGAGTTGGGAAAGGCAGGGTATTGGGGCCTGCTGGTTGATACGCAGCATGGCGGTTCGGGAGCTTCGATGCGGCAGTTCGCCGACATGATTACCCAGATGGCGGCGATCGATCCAACGGTGGCCGGTCTGGCGTCGGTGCATGGTTGTATCGGTGCCGTCGATCCGGTTCGGTCGTTTGGTTCCGCCGAACAGAAACAACGGTTTCTGCCGAAGTTGGCGGACGGTCGATCACTGTCCGCGTTTGCCTTGACCGAACCGGGAGCCGGTAGTGACTTGACCGCATTGAAGACGACTGCCGTTCTGGATGGTGATCATTATGTGGTGACGGGTGAGAAGTTGTTCATCACCAACGCCTGTCCTGGTCGTACCATTGGTTTGGTTTGTCGCATTGAGGAGAAGCCGGCGGTGCTGGTGGTGGATCTACCGTCTCAGGAGAGCGATTCGTTTTACATGAAGCGATATGGATTGCACGCGCTACGTCGAGCGGAGAACAACGGATTGGTGTTCAATCAATTTCGTGTTCCCGCAGAGAACCTGCTCAAGCCCTCGCGGGGTGATGGTTTGACCATTGCTTACCACGGTTTGAATTTGGGACGAGTCGCTTTGTGCGCCAATGCAGCGGGAACGATGCGGTGGATGATGTCCGAGATGATCCCCTGGGCTGAGTTTCGACAAACGTATGGGCAAGCGATTGAAAAACGCGAACTGGTGCGGCGACGGATTGGTCGTTTGGCCGGAATGATTGTTGCCTGTGACGCACTTTCAAACTGGGGTGCGGGTTTGATCGATCAAGGTTTTCGCGGTGAGATGGAGTGCATCATCGCAAAAATATTTGGCAGCGAAATTCAAAAAGAGGCTGCGATCGAATTGTTCATGAAGACGCATGGTGGTCGCTCGTTTTTGCATGGTCATCCGTTCGGCGACAACGTGCACGAGTTCTTGGCACCCTGCATCTATGAAGGGGAGGGGGAAATGCTAGGCATGGCATTCTTTAAATCGTTGGTCAAAGACCACGGAAAGCGCTACTTCGAACCGGTTGGGCGAGTTCTGCACGGTTTGGGGATCAAGCAGCCGAATCTGGCGAACCCGGCTCATCTTTGGGCCTTGCGGCAGCCCATGTCGGGTTACGCCGGCTGGTATTTAAGTCATCGTTTGTCACGGTCGCAGTGGACGCCGCTACCCTCATCCATGCCGCGTGATTTGCGGGATCATGCTCGTTTCGCCCAACGTTTGCTCAGTAGTAGCAAGTTCATGATCAGCGGGGCGATGCGCAAGCACCAATTGAAATTGGCCGATCGGCAGTGTCGCATGTCTGTCATCTCGGGCACACTCCAAGATGCCATTGTGATGTTGGTGACAAGTTTGCATGCCGCCAAATCGTCCGATGAAATCGTCCGCTCAGCGGCGGACACCATGTGCCGCGAACTCCGGCGGAACATCACCGGTGGCAAGGCGAGCGATAGTGATTTCCGTCAAGTGACACAACTCGGTGGACGGATCGCAGAGGAAGGCTGGTCAGAGATCAAGCATGTCAAAGCCGGAGAGATTTTGATGCCCTACAAACGGGGCTGAGTCTTCAATCGAGTAGCGACCGTTTGAATGGAACATGGGCTCCTTCCCGCTTCCCTGTGCAATGCAACGCGATTTGGCCACGGGCCAAGTCGTGAGTGGCGATCCGGATGGGGCAAGTTGCGATGTCCAGCCATGTTGGTCGAGTTCATGCATCTGGCAAGATGCTAAAAGAGTAGCGAGGTGTTGCACAGCGAGGGGCTGGGTGTTCGGGGCATTTGCACAACGTGATTTGTGAGTACGAAGATGAACTTGCTGAATTTGATTTGTCCATCGAAAAGCGAGGTCGCCGAGGACGCTCCCCGTTCAGCGGTGTTGGCACTCGGGGGCGGCGGTGCGCGAGGCGTTGCCCACCTGGGCGTTATGCAAGCGATCAGCGAGTCAGAAGTTCGGACCGAGCGAATCGTCGGTGTCAGCATGGGGAGTCTGGTCGGTGCGATGTGCGCCGCCGATCCAGATATTCTCCGTGTGCAGGCCAAAGCGATCGAACTTCTGTGCTCGCCTGTTTTTCAATTGAAGCAAGAGATCTTGTTCGGGGCCGCTCCACCGGCGGATGAAGAAACTTATGGTGGGATGTTTCCCTGGTACGGTCGCATTCGGAAATATCTCCAAACCCATCGCAAACTCACCCGTGCGGTGACCAGTTCGTCCCTGATCTCTGCGGAACCGCTGATTGAATCCATTGCCTATCTACTGCCCGACGTTGATATCGAAGATCTACCAACGCCACTCAGTATCGTTGCGGTTGATTTGTTGACTGGCCAGCAAGTTGTATTGGAACAGGGGCCGCTCCGTTTGGCAGTGCGGGCTTCGGCATCCATTCCAGGTGTCTTTCCGCCGGTGAAGTGGAACGACATGCTGTTAGCGGACATCGGGGTAATCGAATCGGTGCCAACCTTGGTCGCCAAAAGCTATGCCGACGATCTGACGATTGCAGTCGATGTAGGGCAGGATCATGACAGAATCCAAGCCTGCGGTACCGCGATTGAGGTGTTGATGCGGGTTGATGATATCGGCGAGCGTTTGCTCCGTCGTTTTCTGCTTGATACTGCCGACTTGGTCATTCGGCCCGATGTTGGCAACGTCGCTTGGTTCGACTTTGGTGAACCGGAGCGGTTGATTGACGCGGGACGAGTGGCGGCCCATCAGACACTCGGATCCATGGCGGAACAGTTGGTCGCGTAAGCTCGTGACAGGGGATGGCGTGGTTTTTTATGGATTCCAATGCCAGATTGCCGAAACTGTTTCGGGATGTTGTGACGAGGCGACAGGTAAGCGTGCGCGGCCACAGCACGTTTCTTTTCGGTTAGGACAATTGATTGATCCAGAAGCCGGTCCAGCTCGCAATCAGACCGAGGTTCAGAATCCAAATGAGGATGACCCATACTTTTCTTTTTCGGTAGGCGTCTGTCGGCAATCGGATCAGCAGATAAAGACAATACAAACTAACCAATGGAGGGAAAACGATGGCTCCGATGACGGCTGCACGAAAGGTACGCAATAACTCCTCGTCCAGCGTGTCGTTCGGTTCGTCGTTCGCCGCAAGGTTGACCCCCGATGAATCGTTTGTTTGGGAACGAGAGAATGGATGCGGACTATCGTTGTTCGTTTCCTCATTCGTATCGTGGGGCGTGTCTGTTTCAGGCGTGGTTGCGGGAGTCGATGTTTCCGGATGAGGTGGTTCGGTTGTTTGAGGCTTTGCTGTTCGGTTTGCAGATGGATCGTCACTCTCTTGCTGGTCCTCATTCAAACGTCGCTTACTGCAACTCCAGCAGACTTCAAAAGTGGCTTCATTTTGTTCGCGGCAGCGACTGCAGATCCAGGGTCCCGCCTTGCTTGCTTTGCGTTGATCTTCCGCCAGGATAAGCGTTGCTCTTTCGGCGTCTTCGGTCGCCACTTCCAACCGAACCAGTCGCATGGTGCCGGCTCCCCCGAGTCCGAGCGCTGTTTCCATATCGGTCCCCGTGATAACGGCACGGATTCCTGCTTCGGCCAAGCGGATTCTCAGCGATTCGGCTTCGAATCGATCGCTGCAACTTCGAATCGAGGTCAGGGCTGACATGATACGAGCTCGGTACGCAATGAGCCGGAGGTGGGTTTTGAATGATCGTGACGCCGCTCAATGAGAGCCGGGAGCGATGGCTATGTTGCCAAGAGGTGAGCAGTGATTCCGAGGGGCGAGCTTATTCTTTCAGGAATGTTCGCTTCAATTCCGCGATGTCGGTCGCAATTCGAAAGAAGACGATCATGAACTCGAGAACGACACGGGCAAGGAGAACCAGTAGCACCGTGATGCCACTAAGCAGCAGGTAGGAAAACAAATTGGTCTGAAAAAACGACTGATTGGCCAGTGGTGTAAATTCCCAACTGCTCACTCCATCGACGGTCCGAGGGCCGGGAGCATCCATCGAGGGCTGAACCCAGAGACTGTAAGTTATGACTGCCAACCACAGCAGCGTGACCGTCACCGTGATGCTCCACAAAATCTTTATGATCCAAGGTGTGACGAAATATCGGAAGCGAAAATCAAAGAAAGCGAGTGCCGCTTGGTGCGAGTGTTTGGGGACAGGAAACGCTTGCTGGCGAGTGCGAATGGCGGATCCGAGTCCCGTTGCAGTTGGCAGTCCAGAGTGCGTCTCGTCCGCTGCGGGATGACCTGTCGGTTGGCTTGGTCGCGGAGGAGTGCTGCGGGGTGAGGTGGACGCTTGCTGGGTTGCCGGACGCTGGAACGTGGACGTTGGGTTCGCAGACGTTGGGTTTGCAGACGTTGGGTTTGCAGACGTTGGGGCCATGCCGGGAGCACCAGTTGCGGTTGCCGGTTTTCTTGCCGCCGGATTCGCTTGTGTTGGGCTGGCAGTTGCCGATTTGGTTGGTGTCGCCGGTCTGCTAGATGTCGCCTGTGATTTGGTTGGTGCTTGTGTAGACGGTTCGGCGTTTCGCGGTTGACCCATCATCGCGGTCGCAATCGGCTGAATGCGCGACGCCACAACCCAAGTTCCCTGTGTGTGGGTTTTGTGAAGGACATTCGTGTCGTCTGCGATGTTTCCTGTCTCGGCTGCGGTAATGATGTCGGCTAATCGGAATGGTCCGTGTTCCACCCCATCACGGTGTCGCAACAACCAGCCAGAGTCTGCTTCAGTCATGGCACATTCAAAACAGGAGAAAGTCAAGTGTTAGACGGCCCGCAGATTGTAACCTGAAGTCGCGACGCAGTGCCCCATTTGCCGGTGTGGTCCCAGTTTACCGGGTGCCCCAGACCAGGAGATTTCTCCCAGACCTGGAGATTTCCGCAGACCTGGAAAGTTTTCGCAGATCTGGAAGTCGCACCACCTGGGGCTTTGGTAATCGGCGTTACGCGGCACGACCTTGCAGTGGTTGCCTGGGAATGCCTTCTTCGCAGGTGGCGATCCACTGTTTGAGCCGACGAGT
>JAQWPZ010000038.1 GCA_029245125.1 Rubripirellula sp. | reverse complement strand
GGGAATTTGCCCGATTCGCGGGCGGGTTCCGTTGTGGTTATCTACGTCACATAAATGTGTTCCTCCATCGCCGCAGTGATTCCCTGGAACACCGCGTCGGGATGATTTCAACGACTTCCCAGCGCCACGGTACCGGCATCGGTAACCGCTTTAACTGGTCCAACTTCCCATACGATAGCGAAAAAGCTTTGCCACGGAGAGGTCGGGGTAGCCACTTTCGGACGGTTTCGCCAGAAGTTTTCCGCTTGGGAAGTGATGCTGGGCGGGCTTTTGAGCCCACCCGCCTGTTCAATCAGCTCTTGTCTGTGGTTGTTTCGGACTCCGGATCCTCACTCGGAGGTGGCTCGGAAGCCGCTTGTTCAGTCACCATCGGAGCTTCTTGCGGTGGCTGATCGGCAGTCTCAGCAGCCGTCGTTTCTTCTGCTTCTCCGCTCACTTCCCCAGTGGTTTCGACGGTTTCCGATTCAGCGGTCTCCGATTCGCTTGTTTCAGATTCGCCTGTTTCAGATTCGGCGGTGTCAGCTGACTGGTCCTCCGATTCGGGAGCCGTCTCTTCAGTTGCTTCCCCGCTTGGTGCAGGTTTTTCGGCGGTTCCGGCTGCGGGAGCATTTTTGTCTCGCTCACGCCGCGCTTTCCGCTCTTCCTCGGCTGCCATCTCAGCTTCTTCGCCCATTCTTTCCGCAACATCGACGATTCGATCGACTTCCGCTTCAGGCAAGCCGCTCATTTCGACCAGTGCGTCGGGCTCGATCACCGAGAGATCGTCATACGACAGGTAGCCTTGTTCAACCAATGATTGGGCGATTTCTTCGGTCACGCCATCAATTTGGCTGAACCCGGCAACAGCTCTTTCGATTTGTTCTTCTAATTCGCCGCTGGTCATGATCTCGATATCCCAGCCGCAAAGCTTGCTGCCGAGGCGAACATTTTGACCGCGGCGACCGATCGCAAGTGAAAGCTGGTCTTCTTTCACCAAAACAATCGCTCGTCCGATCATATCGCAGAGCAGGACCTGCTCAACTTCGGCTGGCTGCAGCGCGTTCGGGATCAGCACCTCGGGATCGTCGCTGTGACGGACCACGTCGATGTGTTCACCCGCCAGTTCTTCGCGGACAGCTTTGATTCGGCTGCCTCGATAGCCGACGCAAACAGCAATCGGGTCGATTTGCGAGTCAACGCTACTAACCGCTACTTTGCTCCGATACCCTGGCTCTCGACTGATCGACTTGATCGCGATGATTTCTTCGCCGAGTTCGGGGATTTCTTGCTCGAACAGCCTTTGGACCAATTGCGGCCGGGTTCGGCTGAGGACAACGCGGATGCGATTTCCCGTGGCCCGTACTTCAAATACAACGGCCCGCACTCGCTCGCCGGCGTGAAGTGTTTCCCCAGGGATTTGCTCGCTCCTGGGTAAAATCGCTTCCACATTACCGAGGTTGACGGTCGCAACTCCTCCATCGGCTCGGCCGATGATTCCGCTGACGATTTCGCCAATTTGCTCGCGATACTCGATCATCAGCGAGTCGCGTTCGGCTTCTTTAACTTTCTGGATGATGACTTGTTTGGCCGTTTGGGCTCCGATTCGACCAATTTGATCGTCACCGAGCGGCTCACCATCGAGAATGGCGTGGATGCGTCCATTGTCCCGTTCTAATTGAACGGTAATGTCGGCTTCCTCCCCGTATTGCCGCTTAGCGGCTGTCTGCAGAGCTGACTCAATGGCAATAAACACCAACTCTTTGTCGATGTTTTTCTCGCGATGGAGCGAATCAACGTAACGCAGGATGTCTTGCGGATTCATGGCGAAATGGGGTGAAAAGGCTCGGGGCGCGAAACCAGACAAAAAAACTGCCCGAACCTTGGTGGGCCCGGGCATGCGTCTGCTCGTCGTCAAGAGGAACCTTATCGGTACGGCCACTGGGTGTCAACCAAGACTGAAGGCCGAACGTTGACTGGGCTTGCGGCTTCGTACACGCCCTCGGTGGGCACAGAGACACGAACTCGCAGTTCACCGGTCCGAGGCATGCCCACCAGCGTTCGGAGATCGGAAGTGACGAAATTACGATGCAAGTGACGAGCTCGGTACTCGCGAGAATTGGAAGGTGAGGTACCAAAGCGAATTCCCGAGTTTGGGCCGCTGGCCGAAGTCCAGCCGAGCATCGGTTTGAGTGAATTACGCAGTGGCAAATTAATCCGAGCCACGCCGTCTTCGTCAAAGTTCAAGGGCCTCGACCAGCGGATTGGTTGATTGGTCGCGTTGACGAATCGATTGGATTCCTGTGTTGCGATCCGTGCTGTTAATTCAAAGGTGGCGGTAGCACGTACGAGGACTGGTTGATCGTTGCGATCACGCAATGCAATTTCGGCTCGCCAGCCATCTGGATCGGCGTCCGCATCGAAATTTGCCAACGCAGCAACTAGTTCTGCGTAGGCGACGCGGGCGCGACCGCTGTGGCGTGCGATCGGGATGGCGCCTCCAGTCAGCTGTGCCGCGGGGCTACTCGCGGCCGTCGTGACGCCGAATGAAATGTGGTCTGGTTCAGTAAAGAAATACTCAACCCCCGCACAAATTTGAACTCCGCTGGCCCCGGTTAGATTCTCCCCGGCTGGTGGCTGTGCCGTGGCGAAGGACGCAATCGAAACAAGGACGATCGCAAACAATATCGTCCAGGCTTGTCGCTGTCGCACCCGCCTCAGCAAGCGAGCATGATGATCACAACCGCTGTCGTCATGAACGTCACGTCCATGGTCTGTCAATTGCTTGAATGGTTTATTCAAAGTGCTGCCTGTGAATCGTGGCGTCGGGGTAGCGGATGTCTTTGTCCGATATCGCAAGCGACACGCCAATTCAGACGTGCGATTTTTATTTGATTCGTTTGTTTCGTGATTCGCGAGGCTTCAGTGTTTTGCGGGCCTTCGGTTGGAGTCTTTTCAGAACGGCAAGGTGGTGTCGTTGCCACACCGTTTGTTGCTTCTTTGAAACAGCCGGTTCGTTATTGCAACATCGAGGCAGGTCAGGCCGGGAAATCCAAGTGGTCGTTTTAGCGGGGTTATGCTGGCGTGTAATCCTTTGGCCGGCGAAAAAAAATAGCCAGAATTACAAGTCCTTTTCCTGAATGATCATTGCTGCGTCGTACATTTCGTTGCGACGCGGGCTAGCTGCTCAGTGAACTCTTGCGAGTTCGCTTCACGACGGTTGGCCTGCGCGTAGCCGACACCGCATTCGAGTTTTCGTGGTGCGGAAACGATCTACTTGCGACAAAATAAGGGCTGAATCAATCATGAAACGTCACCTGCGAAAGGGCTTCTCGTTGATCGAGATGGTGATTGTGATCCTGATTTTAGGAATCATCGCGGCTGTCGCCGCACCACGTATGTTCGACACCGCGACGACCGCCGAGCAGAACACCACCCGGCAGCAACTTGCTGTGCTTCGAAATGCGATTGAGATGTATCGAGCACGCTCCGGGATTTACCCGCCAGTCAACCAGTTGCCCGACGCAATGGCAGCTATGTTGAATGGTCCATTCCCCGCACCCTCGATCGGGTCCGTTCGTGACGACGCCACCGTCTACTACGACACGGATATGGACACGACGACTGCAGTGTCGCCCAATGAATCGTCAGCCGGTGGTTGGGCATACAAGCCAGCCAATGGCTCACTGAAGCTCAACGTCGGTGTTGCAGAAGTCGGCTGCGAATGGTGATTTTCGAGCATCGAATCGGCATCTGCTTTTAAGGGCGGTAGGCGACAGCGATCGGCGAACCGTGGCAAGCAGCCAGCGGATTGCCAGCAGCCAGGACATCTGGCGACCGTTTCTTGCTTACTGCCTAGTTCGAATCTCTGTCCGGATGGGTCGGCGCGACCCTTTTGCTCAATCATGACGCAACCTCCACCCACCATACTGATTGCTGAAGACGATCCGGTATTTCGGCGTGTGATGGGATTCTCTATCGCTCGCGCTGGATTCACTGTTGAGTCGGTTGGCGATGGCGAAGCCGCTTATCAACGGCTATGTCGCGGTGGGATTCAATTCCTGGTGACAGACCACCAGATGCCTGTTTGCACAGGATTGGAATTGCTGGACCGATTGGCGGCGACCCAGACAAAAAGCAATCCTTGGCCACCGGCGATTCTGTGTACCGCGAAAGGGCTTGAGCTAGACAGCCAAGCCATGGAATCACGCTACAACTTAGTCGCGGTCATGCACAAGCCTTTCAGTCCACGGAAACTGAGCGAGCTGATCCTTAAGCATGTGCCGACCCACGCAGGCGGATCGCGGCCTGCAGTGTTCCCGATAACGGGCAACCCAAGCGATACCTCCGGTTCTCCATCGGAGGCGTTCGGCAATGGCTGAGCCGATCCGCCCAGCAGTCAATGGGCCGCCTGGGGGCAATACACTCCTGTCGGCTACTGGTCCGGAAGGTAGCAGTGCACTGGCAGACCACAGTCGCCAGGCTCCAAAACCGCTCAAAGCTCCTGAAGCAACATTGGCTCCTGAAGCAACGGCAGTTCAGCGATCGAGTCGTTTTCCGTTGGTGACCACTAGAGTGGGTTTGTTGTTTGTCGTGATCGCGAGTGGGGTTCTTGGCTGCGCCATCTTTGCTCAGGCCGCTCCTGTTGATTCAAAGTTAAATTCAATGATGTGGATTATCGCATCGGCCACTTGCTCACTCGGCGGTTTGGTGGCGATGAAGTCTGTCCGCAATTTAAGGATTCTGGAAAAGGAGCTGCGAAGAGCGAAGCCGGGCGAACGTCAGTGGCAGGTCGCGCGGCCGATTTTGAGTTCTGATCCCATTTCTCTAGGTTGGAATCAGCTGTTGGAGGACGTCAATCAGCGGCAGCGAAGCGAGCAAAAGCCGCGTGTTGCGGCAGCCCTGGACCAGGAAGTTGTTACGCTTGCTCGGGCGATGCGAGGAATGCCGGTCGCCTGGGTAATTACCGACACTGAAGGGATCATTCGATATCTGGGGCCAGCTGCTTCTGGCTTGTTGAACCTCGATGAAGACCAAGATTATGCAGGTCAAGACTTCCCCGAAATGATTGGGTTGCGAGACGACAGTGATTCAACAGCTGACGCCTTGCTGCAGCGGTTCTTGGGGCCGATCCGCATGGTTCATGAACGCCGGAGCATCGAAGTTGGGTCGAGAGCTCTGCATGTGCGTGTGACTCGTTCCCGCTTGCCTGGCCGAAGTGGAGATGGTGAGGGGCTGGCATGGGTACTGACCGATGTGACGCAACAGCGAATCGCCACCGAGGCACGCGATCAATTTTTGATGACGGCAACCCACGAATTACGCACACCACTAAGTAATTTACAAGCATATGCCGAGGCACTTCAGGACGAAGAAGACTTGGAAATCGAGCGGCAGAAAGAGTTTTGTAACGTGATCAACAGCGAGGCCAACCGACTTGGCCGATTGGTGGATCAGTTACTGACCGTCAGCCAAATGGAAGCTGGTTCGATGGTGCCAAATCGCCATGAACTGGAATTGCTGCCCATGCTTGAGCATGTGTCAGATCAGTTAAAGGGGCAGGCAGAACAAAAGCAGATCGTGTTGACGAATAACTTGTCCGTCAAGCTCCCAACTGTCTTTGGTGACCGAGACAAGTTGCAGGCTGCGATCGTCAATCTGGTTGGCAACGCGATTAAATACACACCCGAATGCGGCCAAGTTGCGATTCGTTGTTCTGCTGATGACCGTTGGATCCGAATTGATGTCGAGGACGATGGCCCTGGGATTCCGGAAGATGAACTAGAGAAAGTATTTGAAAAGTTTTTCCGGGGGGCATCTACCCATGACTCAGATCAGCGGGGCAACGGATTGGGGTTAGCATTCGCCCGAGAGATCGCTCGATTGCATGGTGGAGAGATCGAATTGCAGAGCATCGTTGGTGAAGGCTCCGTGTTCACGATGCGAATGCCCGTTGGTGGGCGATCCAGGTCAGGGCTCTAACGTCGATTTGGGAGATCATTGATGACACGTTTGGATCGGCATGGTGCTGTCACGGTGGTTCACCACACCGGCCCGTTGCGGGGCGATTCTATCGAAGCTTGGGGTCAGCAACTTGAGCCGATGTTGGCGGGCGGTTTACCGCAGTTGATCATTGATTTGACGGAGACACCGTTGATCGACGGGGTCGGCCTGGAGTGGATTCTCGATTTGGACCAGGTTTGTTGCCGTCGTGGTGGTTGTGTGAGGATTTGTGGAGCGGGTGAATTGTGCCGAGACATCTTGCGCATCACGACCGTTGGATCGACTGTTCAGCAGTTCGATGACCTGACTGCTGCCTTGGGCAGCTTTGCATAGTGGGAGCCCGATCGTGAATGAAGTTGCCCAAATCGATCTTGATTCAGATCTCGCGCCTCAGCTGATCGTTCCCGGTGGTAGTCGGCCGAAGCGTGTACAGCAAGTTCCCCTTGGACAGCGTTTGGTTGAAGCGGGTTTGATCCGCGAAGATCAGCTGGATTCGGCACTGTCCCACCAAGCGGCGCAGAGTGATCGCAAGGATGCAAGTGGAACGAACGAAACTCTTCCTACAAAACGCCTCGGCGAGATCGTGGCTGAGCTTGGGTTGGTCGAGGAAGGCGACTTGTTGCCCCTGCTTGGTGAACAACTCGGCGTCGAGGGTGTTCGGTTACGCGAAGGATTGATCGATCCACTGGCTGTGCAGTTGATTCCACGTGGGTATGCCGAGCGACTGCGAGCGTTGCCTCTCATGCGTGTTCGCGACGAGTTGACCGTTGCGATGGCCGACCCGCACGACCTTGCCTCGATCGATACACTCGCCCGATTGAGTGGCTGTCGAATTCGACCGGTCTTTACGCTTGCCAGCGGGATCGAGCGGTTGTTGCCGAGATGCTACGAGGAAGACTTCACCGTCGATTCAGTAACCGCTGACTTGGATGTGGAGCAGTTAGAGCTCGAAACCGAGGCGATCGATCTTGATCTGACTGGAACACAACAGTTGGCCGAAGGCAGTCCGGTCATCAATCTTGTCAATTATGCGATCGTGCAGGCGGTGACTCAGGGCGCCAGTGATATTCACATCGAACCGGGCCATAAAAGCACTTCGGTTCGCTTTCGGATTGATGGTTCGCTGCGTGAGGTGATGAAGCCTCGAAAAGACTTGCACGCTGCAATCGTGTCGCGGATTAAAGTGATGTCAAAACTTGACATCGCGGAACACCGTCAACCCCAGGATGGTCGTCTGCATGTGCGGATGAATCGTCGCGATGTCGACTTGCGGGTCAGTACATTACCCACTGTTCTGGGGGAGAAAGTGGTGCTGCGTGTGCTCGACCGGCAGTGTGTTACCTTCGATCTGAATCGCTTGGGGTTGTCCAATGATTCATTGTCGCTTGCCCACGGGATGCTCTCTCGACCGCACGGCTTGGTGTTGGTGACTGGACCGACAGGAAGTGGAAAGACGACAACGCTCTATTCAGCGATCGAGTTGATCAAGGGGATTGAACGGAATGTTATCACGGTCGAAGACCCAGTCGAGTATCAATTAGATTTGATCAATCAGGTTCAGGTTCAATCTGAGAATGGTGTCACCTTTGCGAAAGCATTGCGAAGTATCCTTCGTCAAGATCCGGACGTGATCATGGTGGGTGAGATTCGGGACCGAGAAACGGCTGAAATGGCAATTCAGGCTGCGTTAACGGGCCACTTGGTACTGAGTACTTTGCACACCAATGATAGTGCGTCAGCTATCACGCGTTTGGTGGATATGGGGGTCCAGCGGTTCAAGATCGCTGCTGCCTTGGTTGGAGTTATCGCCCAGCGTCTACTTCGGACTCTGTGCACCGATTGCCAGGAACCTTTCTATCCTTCTGCACGGGTATTGCAAGAGATGCATTACTCCGGAAATGTTCGCCATGCCTTCGCAAGAGGTCGTGGCTGCTCTCAGTGCTTTGAATCGGGCTATCGAGGTCGTGTCGGTGTCTATGAGTTGCTGCAATGTAACTCGTCCTTGCGCGGATTGATCAATGAGGGTGCGAACCTCGACGCGCTCCGGCAAGCCAATCAAGGTCCAACGCTTTTAAGTGAAGGGATGCGTTTGGCGGCAGCAGGTGTCACCAGCCTCGAAGAAGTTAGTCGCGTCGCCCAGTCCGATTAGTTTGTTCTCACTCCATTTTCGTGAACGATCATGCTGCCCGCTTATTCTCCTTGGCAAACATCGAGCAGTGTGGATGTACCCGTACATTTAGTTTCCACGGACACCCAGCCCGACGTAGGCAAGAAGAAACCGACTTTCGACAACGATTCAGTGTCGGTTGCCCAGCCCAGCTTTTCGTTGCGTCCAATGTGGAAGGGACGCGTTTTATTGACTTTGAACCAGCTTTCGGTGATGAGTCAAAATGGCATCGAGATGGCAGATGCGTTGGAGATTGTCGCCGACACTTGTAACGACACCCGTTTGCAGGATTCGTTGCACGCGATTCACCAGTCGATCAGTTCCGGCCAGTCGCTCTCTAGTTCGTTCGCAATGCACGGCACCTATTTCCCTAGTACTCTATCACCGATGTTGGCGGCAGCCGAAGCCTCGGGGGATGTGCCAGATACGTTCAGGCGTGTTTGTGCCCGAATGCGGGGCGAACTGACGATGCGAGGAACGGTGTTTGGTGCGATGATCTACCCCGTGATTTTGATCGGGGCTTCCTCTGTCGTGATGACTGCCCTGGTCTTGGGGGTGCTGCCCCAGTTCAGTCGAGTTTTTGAATCGATGGGGCGGCCTGTGCCGATTTACACCCAGGCCTTGCTGTCAGCAGGGACGTTTTGCCGAACTTACTGGATTGGGATTTTGTTGGTGTTCATCGGCTTGGCAGTGACAGGTTTTTTCCTCCGCCGAAGTTCGCTGTTTCGAACACCGTTCAACCGGTTCTTGATGTATGGCCCTGGGATTCGTGATGCTTATCGGCCGCTGCAG
>JAQWPZ010000022.1 GCA_029245125.1 Rubripirellula sp. | reverse complement strand
TCCCCGGGAGGTAGTGGCCCAGGGGGTGGCCGGCATCCGGTCCCGTCTCGAGGCCTTCGTGTCCGTAGGGGCATCAAAGTTCGTGGTCTTCCCGCTGGACGAGCCACCTGAACGGTCATCGAGCCGATCGACAGGCAACGCGTCCGGCGGAGTCGACGCATGGCATGCCACCATCGAGGACGTGGCTACCGAATGCCTCTCCCTCCAGAGTTGAAGAAGCCCGTGCCCGCCCGAGCCATCGCCGTTGCGCCCGACACCCGAGCGGGGATGTACGAGGCCATGTGTCGGGCCGTGATCGACGGTGGCGGAACCCTGGCCGACATCAGCGTTGCCGAGGGCCTGGTCTGGTCCGACCCCGCTCGCCCAGAGGCCTTTCCAAGCCTCGTTGCTGAGGCCAGCAGGCTGGAATGGATCCAACTTCCCTACGCCGGGATCGAACCGTTTTCTCGACGTGTAAGTGGTGTCTACAGCAATCAGCTGGCACGCGAGAATCCGAATCGCGCTCATGCCCTGGCAAGTCTGCTGCCATCGGGCGAGTACTTGGTAAGCGTTCGAGCACCACTGGCAAGCAAAGAAGGTGCTGACGAACTTTGCCGACAATTCCCAACCGGTGGTGGACGTAAGGCGGCCGCTGGCATCAACCAATTGCCCGGCGACCAATTCGATACCTTTTTAGAAGCCATGCAAAAGCAATTCGGATAATTTGTGCAAGGCCGGTACCCGCCGACCGATACCGTTTCGTTGATGGCATGACTGCTTCGCTTTTAAGCCGGCGGTTCTGCGTTGCATTGGTCTTGTTGCATGGCCTGGTCACTCAGCGTAGCCGCTTTCGCAAGAACGCGGGCGGGATTGGTGCGGATATCGTGCCCGGCCTGCATTGGCTCTAACACCTTGGCACGGGAATCCGGGGCGAGCGGTGAATCAGAATTCGTGGCGTTCGTTGCACCGCTTAGCATCACACACAAATTCGATCGGTCACACTCACAACGTGTTTCACTTAGGGCGACCGACTCGTTGATTGAGTCGAGCATCTCCGCAAAACAGGTGTCACCCGGGACGAGTGCATGGAACCTAAAATCACGGCCGAATGATCTTCTTGAACCATCGCCAGATTGGTCCGAACGCGTCGATGAGGTGTTGGAGACGTTGAATCTCGAGGGCACCTCGGCAATCATTGATGGTCAGCCACGCGAGATCGCTGGGCTTCCACGTTTGACTTCATGAAGACTGTCCACGTCTAAAATCTATTTTTCGGCGCGTCTTAACAGGTTGTCACGCTACGCGTTTGATGTTGCTTGTTACCAGTTGCAATGAGAACCACGTGGAACCTTGGGCATACCTACAAAGCGTGATCCAAGCACTTTCCTCAGATCCAGGTCTAGAGGACTTTTTCCCCGATCGCTGGCTTGAGGAGAATCCAGCAAGCTGCGGGGGGAACGACGATCAATGCAAACAAGAAAGGGAAGTAAAGGACGAAACACACTTGAGCTTGTGCTTACTCAACTGGGCTGGATTTGGTGCAAGTCCGGTGCTCCGCATTCATACGGATCATCGGGGTCGACGATGGGAGTCAGATGGTTGCTAGGCAAGAGATCAGATGGCCACTGCTGCAAGTCAGAAAGGGTTTGCCAGAGGACAAGCAACCACTGCGAAACCGCGCCGAAATATTCGATGTGCGTCGATTCACACATCTGCCAACATGCTGCAGGCAGCCAGTCGTGCATGTGATCACAAGCGTAACGCGACAACGCTTGCATCACCGTTTCGCGTGATGGTGCATCGGGTGCTTGTGACGCCATCGCCAACATCATTGCGACGAACTCGAGTTGGCAGAGCAAGTGATCGGGCCGCTCTCCTTCCGTGGTGCTGCCTTGAAAACCAAAGGCGTGGTAGAAACCACTTAAGTCACCCAGGATGGTTCCCTTGTCGCGGCGAATGTAGGAGGCTTGGTTCAGTGGACAAGCTTGTGCACCATCGAACATTCGCCAGTATTCATCGGCCCAGTCGTCGTGCGAGAGTTCGCTTGCGCACCGCAGCACATCGGCAAGTGCCGAAACTGGAGTCGGGCCACTCGCCGTGTCGTCAGTAATCTTGGCCCTATCACCCAGTGCATGCCGTAATAACTCATCGATGATCGATGATGCTGAATCGGCTTCCGGGGTGTTATTGGCTTCTATCGCGGTAGGAATGTTATCCCACTGCGGACGCAGCATGTCCACGGTCAATAAGACTAAATCGGCTTGCGCTGCCAGCGTGACGGTTTTTTCGTTCACGGATCAATCCTCATCGGTGTCCAATTCGTGATGTTTTTTCGTCCGCCGCGGTTGCCGGCGGTTCCATCCCAGACCGCAAAGGCGATCAACTGTTGGCCTGGGTTTTGATTGAAGCGAGCGATCAGCGGATCGGCGGTCTCGATCGGTCGGTCAACCACGACGTACCATTTGCCGTCGCTCCAAGCACCACGACCACGACTCGGTGTCTCGTTTAAGTGCGTGGAGCTTCCGAATCCGTGTGATGTCAGCTCCTCGACCGGGTTTTTGCGATCGAAATCGGACATTGGATTGCCCGCCGAGGCAGCGATCATGTATTGCTGGGCCGCTGGATCGCTAAACGAGTTTTGCATCGTAAATGGCTTTTCCCCCGTGGAGAACCAATAGAAGTCGGCATCTGAATTCGGGTGCGTCAACGCCCAGTCTTGGAAACCCTCGTCAACGTCTTTTTGCCATGTTGCTTTCCAGTACAGCATCCGCACAGGCATCTTTGGTCCGCCCATCGTGTAGGGTGCTCCATCGCTGAGTGGGAACTGTAACGCCACGGCATCGGAGAATTTCCCCACATCACTTTCGTCTGCGATTTCGGGCTTATCCCAACTCAATCGCCACACGTAGCGTTGGTCATCTCGCACCGCTTGAACACGCACATTGGTGATCGAGCCGGCTTCGAGAACGGGCGGCGCGACCTGCTGTGGCAACATGGCGACATCAACGACCGCTATCTTGTCCCAAAACGGGTCGAGTGGGTCGTCGGTTGCGGGAGCCTCCGGAACCTTACTAATCTTGATTTCCGGGGGCGGTGTCTCTGCGGTGGCTGTGGCTCCAACGGCCGGCGATGCGCCGGGCGTTGCTGATGCAGCCGAGTTAGGGCTCTCACCAGCAGTCGGAACGACAACCACGACTGGTCGTCGAGTCACGATAAAGACGGAAGCAATCATGACAAGCAATATCAGCAGGGCTCCGCCGACAATGCCCATCAACATCCGATTGTTGACCGGGTTTACGCTCATGCTTGGTTATCCTTAGGCCGTGTTGTGCCGATACGCGTCGTTCTTTTGATCATAGTGTTTGCGGAAGTAGTTCGGCTCAGTAAATGGCACGCGGGCAACTTCCACATCGTCCACATCCCAACCGACTGCTTCGTCACCTTGCACTTCGAAACGAGTGATGATCCTTGGACTTGCCCCAAACAACATCAACGCTCCGAGTAATTGTTTGTCGTCCTTCAGGTTGCGATACATTTCCTTCGCTTCCTCGACGCCTGGGCCAAATAACTGCTCCAGAAATGGTTCCGGAACATGAACCGGAGGAATGTAAAAGACGTTTGGTCCGGTGCCGAATTGTGGGTAGCATGGCAGCGCCAACTTGCGAATCTTGACGATGTAGTCGAGCGGATTATCTTCGCGTGGTTCTTCCTGGCTCGACAAGAAACCGTGCAAGCGGATTTTACCGATGCACGATTCGACGCACAGAGCGACGTTGCCTTGTTCCACTCGTGGGAAACAGCCGATGCATTTTTCGCTGGCGCGGTTGATCGTATTGAAGAATACTTTTTTGTAGGGACAAGCTTTGACGCATTCCTGGTAACCTCGGCACCGTTCTTGATCGACTAAAACGATGCCATCTTCTTCGCGTTTGTAGATTGCCTTGCGTGGGCAGGCGGCCAGGCATGCAGGGCTGTCGCAGTGGTTGCAAATCCTTGCCAAGTAAAACATCCAACCATTGTGGGTGCCGTCGAAATGTGAACCGAGGTCGATCATTTCTGACAGGTCGTCTTCGCCAATATTGGGCGACGAGTAATCACGCTCGGTGGGCAGATGTCCGGCGGGCGGTTTGCCTTCGCCGTTCTTTTCGAAGATCGTGATCGAATGCAGCTTCTTTCCGTTCCAGGTCGTATCGCCCTGAATGTCCATCAGCTTGCTGTCCCAAGCCTGTGGATAGCCGCCGTAAGGCTTGGTTTCTACGTTGTTCCAAAAAGTGGTTTCTTGTCCCTTCCCGCTGGTCCAGCAAGTCTTGCAGGCAACCGTGCAGGTTTGGCACTCGATGCATTTATTGGTATCGAAGACATAGGCGACTTGTCGCTTGGGCGGTGGAGCATCGTAGGGATACTCTTGCTCGCGACCAATGTGCCAATTGAATCGTTTGACCATGGTTTGTCTTTCCTTATCAATGTGGGATAGATTTTCAGCGTGTCGAAGGATAGGCGACAGGCCGAATGCCTATCCCACAACTTGTTCGCTACGCTTTCCTGACCGTGCAAAAACTTCCCGCCATAAATTTCTTTAGCAATTCACTCTCGTAGGTTGGTCGCAGGCCCAGTTCGGCCGGTCGCCATAACCCCTTACCGCCGATCCCGCCTGGTTCGGCGCGGGTGATTTTTACCATCGCTTCGCGTGGAGCACCGGTTGGGCAATGGACGTCTGGCACAAAGCCTTGGGTTATATCCTGCGTCAGCATCTCTTTAACGTTCAGCGAATCGGTCATCCATGTCGGCTTGATGAAACCGCGTGTGCAACTTTGATGACTGCCACTGCGGAACATCGCCTTGTATTTCGTCGTCGGCGACTGCGCCATGCCATCGGCTCGCTCTTTCGCGCCTTGTACTGTACCGAAGGTCGCTCCGTGCGCGTTATGCCACATCCGCGTCACGCCACGCGGGGTGCCTGGGTAGTAACGTGCACGAGCCATCAAACGGGCCATCTCGTAGGCTTCCGGATTCTTTTTCCACCCATGGAATGGACGGTCTTTCGGATCAGCATCGATCCATACGTAATCACCTTCCTCGATCCCCATCTTCTTGGCATCGAGTGGATGCATGTCGACATACATTTCGCCGACCATGGGCATCCTTCGGTCCGCGCGATTCATGTCACCGAATGGACCGAACCAAACTGCAATGATGTCCACATCCGTTGGCGTCGTGTGCGCGCCGTGTCGATATTTCGGTGTGTGGAATATGAATTCATACCCGTATTTCTTGAGTGGATGCTCGGTATTCAGCAACTCATCCACCGACAAGATCACATGCCGGGCCTGACGTGCGTCCCCCGATAAGTCATTGCGATCAGCACCGTAATCCTCGGGTGTCTTGGGGTTCAGCAATGGATGCTTGCCGGCAACGATGACATTGGGTTCGTAGAACGTCGAATCAATCGGCTCGCGATGAACAATCAGGTTCTCTCCGCTGTCCATAAACTCCTGCTCGTCGCGATAGAATTCCAGTCGACCGCTGCGTGTATACCAAGGCCGATGCTCGTTGGATTGTTCCCAGCCCCCGATTTTTGGATAGGTGCGTGTCTCCAAGATCGTGGGAATGCCCTGTTCCGCTTTGGCTTCCAGGTCTTCGATCTTGTAACCACGTGTCGCATTGGAGTGATCCAGGATGCGTTGCAAGTAGGGCCGCGATGTACCCTCGTTAATGAATTTCCAGTAGTCGTCCATCCGTGTATCACCAATCAGTTTGCCCATCGCTGAACAAACACCGGCAGCAACCTGGATGTCTCCGCGAGTATCGTGGATTCGCGGCAGTGGTGTCTCGGGGAAGATGTACAGGAACGGATTGGTGACGCTGATCGTCATGTCGGGGAATTTCATCTCGGCCCAGCTATCGACCGGGAAGACGACATCGGCATATTCACAACTGGCTGTCCACCACCACTCGTTTACGCCGATAAACTCGACACGGCGAAGTGTGTTGACGACGGTTTCGTAGTGCCCTTTGGCGTTACCGATCAGTGAGTTCGAGTTCGATACATGAATCGACTTTGTCGGCGTCGGCAAGTGTGTCTTGCCTGTCAGTACCGCGTCGCCGTACCGCAAGATCGTGTCGCCGTGATTGAAGTAGTGAACCGATTCGCCACGGAAATATTTTTTCAAGTTCGTGACGGGTTTCTCGGCATCCGTTTCGGGCGCGAACGGGTTTTCGGCGATGTATTGTCCCATCCCGCTGAAGAAGCCAGCGCGATAGTTTCCGGCATAAGATCCGACATTGCCGCCGGAGAAACCAACATTTCGAGTCAGCGCCGCGATCAAAAATACGGCGCGGTCTTTCAGGTCGCTATTGAAGTACTGGTTCGGACCCATCCCAAGAACGAACGACGTTTTCTCAGGATTGGCAGCGATTTGTTGGGCGAGCGCACGAATAGCGTCCGCTGGTGCCCACGTTAATTTTTCAACATGCTCGGGCGTGTAGGAGCCGTCGAGCATCTCTTTCGTGACGTCGTAGACCGTGCGACACTTGATGGTCGTTCCATTGGCCAGCTGGACATCGAATGTACCTGTAAGTGCTGGCTTGACGCCGGTGTCTGAAAAGAACTTGCCAACCAAGTCGCGATGGATCGCATGCGGCGCATTTTGATCTTGATCCCACAAAACGTAGTCGCCCCAGTCTTCGCGACGGGTACTGGTCAGGATCGCACTGGGTTGAGCGTAGGGCTTTGGAGATTTCTGACCTGGTTGAGTGACAACGACGCCGTTATTGAGTGTCGCGTTTTTGTAATCAGGAAACACTTCGTCGGCTTGCAGCATCTTGCCATTGTCCATGCGGACAAGCAGCGGCAGATCCGTGTGGGATGTCACATATTGTTCGTCATACAACTTTTCCTGCATGACGACTTGAGCCAAGCCGAGCGCCAGTGCCGGCGTTGTGCCGGGTCGAACGATGAACGCTTCGTCGGCCTTGCTCGTCGTGGCGGAATACTCGGCCGCAATGACAACTACCTTAGCGCCTTTCATGCGGGCTTCGGTCAGCCAGTGAGCATCGGGCATCTTGGTGCAGACCCAGTTCATGCCCCAGACCAAAATCAAATTCGATCGCTCGACGTTGCATAAATCAAAGTCAACGTTTTGCTGACCCGTCACCATCGGGTGGCCGGGTGGTAAATCAGTATGCCAGGAGTAGTTGTCCCATCCACGTGCGCCGACGGCGGCGTCTGGTTCAACCCCACGCACCTTGCTGTCCAGTAACGCCATTGAATTCGCCATGCGATACTGCGCAAAAATTCTCGTCGCACCCAGGGCCGCCATGCCACCCCGGAATTTCAATGTTTGCGTTCCCGCGCCTTCGGTGGCGTCCACCATCAGCGGGTCGTAATCTTGCGCTAGTAATCGTTCTTTGCCTTCGTCGCCCGAATACGTTTCTGCGATGTTTTTCATCGCCGCGGCACTGTACCCGAACGCCTCTTCCCAAGTCACTGCGACCCAAGGATCACGCCCGCGATTGAGATACTTGTCCGCGTCCACAGCGCCCGTTTTAGGATCGCGAGGGAAACCGGCATCGGCCCACTCTTTGAATCCCTTGCGAACCAATGGACGCTTGCAGCGACGATCGCCATAGAATCGACGAACCAGTGCCAGCCCCTTTTGGCAGACACGTGGTTCCCAGCGTTGGCTCGCCTGATTGCCGGCAAGATCGGTGGCTTTAGAAAAACCAAACGTCGGACTGATGCGAGTCACGACGCCGTTCTTGATGTGAGCGTTCAACAAGCAGTTGTGTGTGTCGTTCGGAGCGCACAGGAACGTGAATTTCGAATCCGACTTGTATAGGTCGCGGTAGAGCTGTTCCCAATCACGATTGGGGTAACGGCCTAGCGGGTTGTCGACCGTCAACGGTTCGATATTCTTGACTGCATCCTGGGCCCAACCGTTGATGGTCGCCACGCTAGCACCGGCTGCAGTCAATCGAAATAAGAATTGACGGCGATTTCCTTGACGACCAGGCATTGCGAGTTCCTCCCTAAGGACGGTTAAGTGCAAAGAATTTGGACGAAGAAGCAAAAGAAGAAACACGGAGTCGCAATTCCGTAATAAGATACTACAGTCTTGTCGGGCCGTTGGTCAAGTGACCGAGGGCGAGTTTCAGCTTCTGATACAAAATGCCGCATGACGCGAACCGCATGCCGCAAGCCAACAGAGAAACGCAAATGCTGCAGCAAAAGACATCCCAAAACGCTATCGCTGTGATGAGTCGTTTGGCGGAGTTGTATGGAGACTCGGCCGCCGTCGCGTCGTCGCGCGAACTGGCTAAGTGCCGCAACCTTCCGGCTCCGGTGGTTGCCAAAATCATGACTGAGTTATCGCGAGGCGGATTGGTTACTGGATCACCAGGTCCTGGCGGTGGCTACCGCTTGGCGAAACGCCCTGCTTCGATTTCACTCAAAGATGTCGCGGTTCTATTCGAACGTGAGTCCGAAGGGTTGTGCGCCTACGGTCCTGGTTGGTGCGGAACCAATGAGCCCTGTCCACTGCATGATTCGATCATTGAGATGAAGGAGGGCTTACAGGAGTATTTGAGAACGACCACATTAGCGGTATTCGAGCAGAGCAAATAGCGAGTTGTCTCTTGCTCGATTCCCTCGTGCGGGCCGATGCGGAGTTTAGAATCCCGTGGCAATCGTCAAGGCATGTTTCAGCTTCGAATCATGCCACAGTTCTAATACGCATCGGTGATGGCCAGCGAAGCAGCTAGGCGGGGGTCGCCAGTTGGGATCGGCGAGGTTCGCGTGGCGATCAATGACGCACCAAGCAGGTACACACAGACTGTAAACAGCAGTGTTCCAATCTCGGGTAGGCCGACGGTTAGATGCGGCCCCAGTTCAGGCATTACCAACCAGTACAGATCAAGGTAGTGCATCACCAATAGCCAGCTGGTCCAGAAGATCATTGCTTTCTTGCTAGTTTTCACATGCCGTGACATGATGCCCAAAAACGGGATGACGAAATGCCCAAGCAGCAGGAATACCAGCAAGTAGCCCCAGCTGTTCGTGTAGCCTTCAGCCATTGACGCGCCACGAACGACGAACCAACGTGTGGTCTCAGGGACGTTGGCATACCACAACAGCATGTACTGGCTGAACGCGATGTATCCCCAAAAGAATACGAACGCGAACAGCAAACGTCCGAGATCACGGCGGTGTTCATCGGACAGTGAAACGGGGAACAAATCAAGTCGCTGTAGCAGCAGGATCGCCAGCAGGTTGATCGAAAAGCCTCCGACGGCACAGCCTGCGAAGTAGTAAACGCCGTAGATCGTGCTGTACCAGTGCGGATCGATCGACATCAAGAAATCGAAGGCGGCGTAAGTCAATGTGATGCCAAACGCGAACATGCAGACTCCCGCCCACCATTCCATCTGTCGGGTATCGTCGTCACCGCGAGCGGAATCTTGATGACGTGAACGGCTGAAGTAGAACCACGCGATCAGTGACCAGGTTCCAAAGAACGCAATGCCACGCAAGATGAAGGCAGTGGGGTTCAGCCAGCCTTGTTTGCTGCGTGTGAGTTCGTCGACCGTTTGATGAGAGTAGAGGCTGTCGTGGATGTCATGCGATTCGTGCTGGTCACCTGGCAAAGGTTGTTCCAACGTGGCGGTCGCAGCTAGCGCTGTCGGCGTCTTGAACGTGACAGGAGTTGCGTCGTGGGCGGTTTCGTTCGTGTCGCGTTTGGCCCAGGGGTAAAGCTGGCCGCTGCCGCCAAGTGCGGACCATGCAATCGGGATAAACAACAACGCGACCGTGACAATGTTCAAACTAAAGATTTCAGCCGGGCGTCGCACCAACACACCCCATCCAGCCCGCATCAAGTGCTGGACTAAGACAAAGAACAACGATCCCAATGAGAGGCTAAGGACGAATGCGAAAGCGACCAGATAAGCGAGCATCACTCGACGCCCACCACCTGAGTATGCGACAGCTCCAATTAGGGACAGCAATGCACCGACGATCGCTCCTCCTGTCAGGATTTGAATCAGTTTGCTTGGGAACGAGAGGAATTTCGGAGTCATGGCGTAGCTTCCTGGGGTGACGCTTGCGGAGTCTTGCCCTGCTGCGTTGCTGTAACAGATACTGGCGACTGGCGCTGCAGTTCCCTCAAGTATGCGACGATTGCCCAGCGATCATTCGGATCGATCTGTGATCCATAACTCGGCATGTTTCTGACACCATCTCGGATCGCTTGAAAGATCTGACCATCGGCACGATCACGAATCTCTTGTGTCATCAGGTTTGTCGCCGGAACCCATTTTGGTTCCTTCAGTTCAAGTGCCCGCTGGTTGACTGGCCCGTCTCCTACGCCCGTCGCACCATGGCAAACGGTGCAGTAAATTTCGTAACGCTGTTGCCCGCGGCGGAGTAATCTTTCATCAACGGTGACTTGGGTTGGCATAGTCGTCACGAATTTGATGGCACCACTATTGGCGTCCTTGGTGAATCCATCAAAGAAATGTGGGTCGTGTTGCAGGTGCCCCCGAGCAAGGGTGCCTTCGATTGGTCCCCGCATCGCACGGCCATCCTTGAACCACGGATGGGCCGACTGCGTGGCAAACTTTGCTTGTTTGTCCATGTCCATGAAAAAGTGAACTCGCGGTTGCCGCGATGTCGTGCCGCGTGCCCGGTAGATCAGCACTAGCGGAATCCAGGTTCCCACCACAACGACTACAAGCAGCGAGAGCATCCACCACGGTGGCCGCTTGAGGTGCAGTTCGCGAACTAAACGCGCGGGCGTTGGAAGCGGAAATTGTTCTTCTTGATATGACGGCATTTGATTAATCCTCCGTCACAACTTCGATAGCCAGCGGACCCATCGATTGCAGGAAATCACTTGTCTTCGTTGCATCGAACTGCTGGTCCTCCGCCTCGATCACGATAAAAAATCGGTCGGTCGTCGCCCGCAGAAACCGCTTGTTCTTGTTCAGAGGATTGTGCAGCATTGGTAACTTATTCAAACCGAGCATCCCTAGTAGTGTTACGATCGCAGCGAACAGGATTGTGGTTTCGAAAATGATCGGGATATTGGCGGGCAAGCTAAACGTCGGCTTGCCGCTGATCAAAAACTCATAGCCTTGGACACTCGGTGAGAGGCCTGGCACGGTGGTTGCATTCATCCACCACGTTAGGCCAAGTCCGAAAGCGGCGCCGACCAACCCGTGTGCCAGGGTGATCCACGGCAGAATCGTCGGACGCAGCCCCATTGCCTGATTGATGCCGTGAATCGGCATCGGACTGTGGACATCCCAAATCACGTAGCCCTCGTCACGCACCTGCTCAGCAGCCTGCATGATGGACGATACGGAATCGAATTCAGCGATCAGTGCGTAGATGTTTTTTTCAGTCATGATGTGTTGTCCCCCTACTTTTGTCGCAGACCGCTCTGCGATCAGAGCACTGGATCGCGGAGCGATCCATGACTTTATGTAAACCAATGTCCACGGCGCAGCTCCTCCGGTGTGTCGGGTGAAGGCTGATAGTCGAATCGCGTTGGCGGATGATCACCATGTGCTTGCGGCATCACCGTCTTGACTTCCGCCATGGCCACCATTGGCAGGAACCGACAGAACAACAGGAACAGCGTGAAAAACAAACCAAAACTTCCCAGCAACATGAACAAGTCCACCCAGGTCGGCGAGAACATCGCCCAACTGGAGGGCAGATAGTCACGATGCAGCGAGGTGACGACGATCACAAACCGCTCGAACCACATGCCGACATTCACTAGCACAGCGATTGCAAAAATCACCCAAACACGTTTTCGTACCCAAGTGAACCACAATGTTTGTGGCGCGATCACGTTGCAAAACACCATCAACCAGAATGCCCACCAGTATGGACCCAGGGGGCGATTCATGAAGACAAATTGCTCGTAGTGATGCTGGCTGTACCATGCTGTGAAGAATTCCACTGAATAGGCGTAGGCGACGATCATGCCGGTGCCCAGCATCACTTTTGCCATGTTCTCGATATGCCGATGCGTGATCAGATCCTTCAAGCCAAACCATTCTCTGGCGGGAATTGAAAGAACCAGGACCATTGCAAATCCACCGAAGACGGCACCGGCGACAAAGTAAGGTGGGAAGATCGTCGTATGCCAACCAGGGACTTGCGACGTGGCGAAGTCGAAAGACACGACACTGTGCACACTCAACACCAACGGTGTCGCCAGTGCAGCCAACAGCAAATAGGCCTTTTCAAAACGCAACCAGTGGCGGCTCGATCCGTTCCATCCCATCGCGAACACTCCGTAGGCGAGTTGCTTGAAGCGGGTGGTGCTGCGATCGCGAAGAGTTGCCAAGTCGGGGATCATGCCCATGTACCAAAACAACAGCGAAACCGTTGCGTACGTACTGACGGCGAATACATCCCACAGCAGTGGGCTGCGTGCTTGCGGCCACATTGCCAGTTCGTTCGGGTAGGGCGCCAGCCAGTATGCGAACCAGATTCGTCCGACGTGAATGCCAGGGAATAGGCCCGCACAAACGACCGCGAAAATCGTCATTGCTTCGGCGAATCGATTGATTCCGGTTCGCCAATTTTGACGCAGTAAGAACAGGATCGCGGAGATCAGCGTTCCCGCATGGCCGATGCCGACCCAAAACACAAAGTTGACGATCGGGAATCCCCAGCTGACTGTATTGTTGTTGCCCCAAACACCGACACCGGTCAGCAACAGGTAGGCGATCGTCACGATCAGTACCGAGAGTAGCGATAGCGAGATCGCCATTGCAACGTACCACATGGGCGGCGTGCGCCGCAGTGCAAGCTCCGTGACGGTATCGGTAACGGTCGTGAAGTCGTTATCGCCCAAGACCAGGGGCACGCGCTCGCTGGGATTGTTGGCTTGCAACTCCCACTGCGAAGGCTCAACGCTTGTTGTGTTGATAGTACTCATGTTTTTTTTCATGGGATAGGCTTCTAGCCTGTCATCGATCGATCGTTCGTTGTTTTGGCTCAGGCAGGCGGGAAGCCTATCCCACTAAGTCTCTCGATTACGAATTTTCGCTAGGTACGTCGTCCGGGCCCCTAAGTTGTTTCCCTCCAGCACTTCATAGGAGCGCGCATTCTCACGGGCTTTTGACACGGCGGATTCCGGATCATTCAAATCTCCGAACACGATCGCTTCAGTCGGGCAAGTTGCCTGACACGCTGTTTTTACTTCGCCTTCGGCTACTAAATCTGAATCACGCAGCCCCTGTGCGTGCTTGTTCTTCGCTTGAATCCGAGCATCCACGATACGCTGGACACAGTACGTACACTTCTCCATCACACCGCGCATTCGCACGGTAACCTCTGGGTTGTGCACCATCTTTTTCAGCGTCGAAACATCCTCAGATTGCTGCTGGTCCGGTAGCCCTACCCAAGGCTTGGGGGGCGTTCGCGGATCGGATGCTTGGTAGTCGAAGTAATTAAAGCGGCGGACTTTGTAGGGGCAGTTGTTCGCACAGTAACGGGTGCCGATGCAGCGGTTGTAGACCATCGAATTCAGGCCTTCGCTGTCGTGAACCGTGGCTGCCACCGGGCAGACCTGTTCACACGGTGCGTTTTCGCAATGCGCACAGGCCATTGGTTGGTGGACCACATCTGGCGACTGGATATCGCCTTTGTAGTATCGATCGATTCGCAACCAGTGCATCTCGCGATTGACCGCGACGTTCGCTTTGCCGACCACTGGGATGTTGTTTTCGGCTTGACACGCAATCACACAGCCACTGCAGCCGATACAGGCGTTCAAGTCGATTGACATTCCCCAGCGGTGCGGCGAATCGAATTTGTGGGGTAGGTCAAAGAGCGGCGCTGCGTGGACCGCATGGGCATCGCCATGGACCGCGTGGTGATCGTGCTGGTATTCGGAGAAGAGCGTCTCATGAACGATCATTCCCGGTTCGCCACGCGCACCAAGCCGCCTTAGCTTTGCCGCTTCCGCGACCGCATCTAGCACATCGTGAACCTGTGTCGACACCAGCTCATGGGTTTTTCCAGTTTTGGTTAGTTTGCAGTCGCTCACCAAATAGCTTGATTGTTTTCTTCGCAGCGGATACGCATTGCAGCCGACTTGGTTCCCGATGTGTCCCGCAGCGGTGCGGCCATAGCCCAGTGGTAGCGTGATGCAGCCGTTTGCGTGGCCGGGCAGGATGCACACCGGTACTTCAATGCTTGTCTCCGATTCACCGCCGGTGAGCGTCACAACATCGCCCATTGTCAAGTCCAGTGCTGTCGCATCAGCAGGACTCATCATTGCCGCGTTATCCCACGTCATCTTTGTCAGTGGTTCAGGCAGTTCCTGTAGCCAGGCATTGTTCGCATAGCGGCCGTCATGCGTTTTAAGATCGGCTGCGAAACGGACTTCCCACGGGGCATCGCTCGTGTCAGGAATGTGATTTGAGTCAATCTTCGCAGCTGGCGGATCCACAACCGCAAATGCACTGTCGGCTTTCACGCCCGCGTGCAATGCCCGTTCCCAATCCTGCTGCGTTGAACCGTCGAACAGCTTGTCATATGTCGATCGCACGAGGCTAAGCGACTTGGCTGCTGTTTGTCCCGACAGCACTGCCAGCAGCTCGATTGGCGATTTGCCATCGTACAGCGGCAGGATTAAAGGCTGCTGAAGCGTGTATGTGCCATCCCAGGCGCGACCATCGCCCCAACTTTCCAGGAAATGCGCCATCGGCAAATGCCACGTACAGGCCTTGGACGTTTCATTGTCATGCAGGCTCAAATGAATCGATGTGAGTGGTCGATTGGCGTCTGATGCGAGGTTCAAGGACGCGTCGACAGGAGCGTCGTAGACAGGGTTCCCGCCGAGGATAACCAAGGTGTTAAGCACATCACCTTGAAGCAGCTCACTCAAGTCAGCAATCTGCTCTACGCAACCTTTGTCGCTAGCAATCGGTTCTTCGGTGTAGGTAACGCCATGGCCAACTGCGCCAAGTTCCTGGTTGATCACGTGGGCGAGTTGATGAGACGCCGGGCTGAGTGCGGGGCCTGCGACGACGAGTCCGGCGACACTTGCGTGTTTCAAGTCGGACGCCGCTGCATCAAGTATTTCGGTTTGCGTTTCGCTCAATCCACTGGGTTGCGTCGTTAGAATTCCTAAGCGATAGGCGACGTAGGCAATCGCTTTTTCCACCAACGTCGGTTTCATCGGTAAGCGAATGTCGGCAGCGGAACCGGTGATGGTGAGGCTCGGTTCGATCGCAATGAGCCGATTCATGCTGCCCGAATCAACGCTACGACGACCGGCGGACCAATCGCGGGCGTGCCGCAATGCTGCCGGGTGACCGCACAGCAAGTCTGCGTCAAATGTGACGATCGTGCTCGCTTGTTGCAGATCGTATTGCGGTCGCAGGACGCGGCCAAACGTGGCGCGGCTGCCCGTGAAATCATTATCACGATTCAACGGCTGATATTCGAACCAACGCGATTTTGGAAGTGCGGCCGTGAGTTGGTCACGAAGTCTCGCGAAGGTCGGACTGCTAGTCGGTTGGATCAGAAATGCTAACCCGTCGCCTTGACGGTTACGCAGGGTTTGAAAGTGAGGAGAGGCAAAGTTCTGAAAATTCTGCCACGAGGATTCACGCCGATCTTCGGCGTTCGGAGCTTGCCATTGCGCACTTCGGCTGCGGTCGGGGTCGTACAAATCCAACACACTTGCCTGAGCAAAAGCACTGGCCGCACCGAGTGAGAAGGGGTGATCCGGGTTGCCTTCGATTTTGATCGGCCGCCCGTCGTAACTCTTCGCAAGCACCCCTGTCGAGATTCCATCGAGTTCCATCGCTGTTGCGTAATGCTCGGCGACACCTGGGGTGAATCCTTCGGCACGCGAAGTGTGTGGTAGGACTTCTTCGGACGGCCAGCGACGGCACCCCGTGCCGGTGATCCCTGCTAGCGCCATTGAGGCTCCGAGCAATCGCAAGAACTGGCGACGGTCGGTCGAGCCGATCGCCTGCGATAGGCTCGGGAACTCTTGCTCGATGTAGTCTGCCACTTCTGGCGAACCGGCTAAGTGCTCGATGCTGCGGTAGTACTGATGACCGCACGTCTGGTCGGCCGTGGGATCTGTGAAAGCTCCCTCTGTGACAGGAAGTTTAACCTTCTCCACTACATCAATATGGGGTTCTATCGGTGGCATGTGGTACAGCTCGTCATGAATTGCTTTGATTGGATGTGATACTCCGCAGCCAACTCAGTGCCCAATTCAACCTTGGATTTCCCTGTTGATGCCAACGCATCCCAGTTCATGCTGGTGACTTGATCGCGAGGTCGCAGGTGATTCTCGGGAGCACGGTGACACTCCAGGCACCAAGCCATCGACAACGGTTGGTCTTGCTGGACCTCTGTCATTTCATTGACCTTTCCATGGCACGATTGACAGGCAACGCCCTTATTGATGTGTGCCGAGTGATTGAAGAACACGAAGTCCGGCAAGTCATGCACTTTCACCCATGGCACTGGTGTGCCCTTTTCAAAACTTGTTCGCATCGGCTCCAGTTGTGGACTCTCCGACTTGATCGCGGCGTGGCAATTCAAACAGGTTTTCGTCGGTGGAATCGCGGCGAACGCAGAATTTTCGACTGTCGTATGGCAATAGCGACAGTCCATTTCCAACTTGCCGGCGTGAACAGCATGTGAAAACGGTATGGGTTGGCGGGGTTGGTAACCGATGGCCCGCGTCGTTGGTGATAGTCCGAGTGTCAGCACCAGTGGCAGGTAGGTGAGCACACCGATGGTGATTATCAGCGCGGCGGGAAACAGGTAGTTTGCCCATCGCGGAAAGTAGAAGCGGTCATTCATCGAATACGATTCCTACACCCAAACGAAACCCATCACCAACACGATCAGCCACACTGCTGCCGCGACGCTCCAGCCAACGGTCGAAAAACGCCACTCTGCTTTCTCATCTTTTAAATCGCCTTCGTGGTTCAGTCGTCTGAACAGCGTCTCGCTCGATATCACCATCACGCCGACCAAGAATATGCCGTGAATGAAGGTAAGGCTCAGGACGAGCACCTGAGACGACAAATCCCGTCGATGTTGACTACGACGTTTCAACGATGCATCGTCCCCGATATCTTCGCGACCGCGTAATGAAATCATGCCCGATGGCGGAGTCGGACCAGCGGGAACTACCCACTTAGCAAGCTGGACCGGTGGCGGGGCATTTGGATCGACTTCATTGGTTGTGTTTTCTGCGCCAGCGCCTTGCACCGCGCGAATGAACGCGACCAGGTGAACAATCTTGTCATCACCGAGAAACGGATTACCGCCTCGCGCAGGCATTACTTTTTTTGTCTTGTTGTTCGGGTCAGTTGCTGGACGCCCTAAACGAATCACGGCGGCTACAGCAGCGTCATCAGCTGACGCAATGAACTCACTGCCTCGCAGTGATGGGGCCAGGTTTGGGAGGCCGCCGCCCGTTGGACCGTGACAAGTGATGCAGGTGGTTGAGAATATCTTTAGTCCTTCTTCCGCGTTCCCCTGTGTCATCGCAACGGGCGTGGCAACGCTTGACTGTGTCTGCTTGTCTGATTGTGAGTAGTCCATCACCACAGGCTGGGATCCCAATGCTCGTGCGAACAGCACCGAGTGAATCCCCAATGCGATCAAACCGCATCCCAGTGCCAAAGCAACGTGGGAGTAGGTGGCTGCCCGGTCGCGAGCTTGGGCCGCCTTCCGAGACCAGAACAGATTCACCAACGCCCAACCGAGTGCCAATGCGGATAGCAATGCCCAGCCTCGATCGAGCACTTGGTCGGTCGTCAATGCCGAGTGGACATAGCTCGCCGAGATGACCGCCAGAAACCCCAGCAGAACCAAAAACGTCAGCAAAAACAGGGCGAGTCCAGCGAACATCGTCGGCGGCATTTGAAAACCGGACGATTCGTCCTGTTGGTCGTGTTTGGTTGGATTGCTGCGGGCGTCTGACACGGGAGTCTCACCAAATGCAAGCGAATTTGCGACTTGACACTAATCACGGATACGTTACTCTTTATTTCCGTAATAGGCAATCCGGAGATACCCTTTAACGGGTGACTGCGACGTTGTGTCGCGATGACATCGGCTTTGCCCCGCTGCGAACCTAGACCCTGACCGGAGCCGAACAACCATGGACAAGTCCAAACGCAATTTGATTGTCGGCATAGCTGGAATTGCTGTTCTGCTGGTAGGCGTGCTGCTCTACGCGCAATTCAACGCTGCAGACAATTACCACCTACCCGAATTCCAGGGCGGAACTGTGTCACCTGCTACGACCGCAGGTAGCGATTGACGATCCAGTCAATCAATTCATCAATCGGGCTACGGGCGAGTTTGGAATGCGATGGGTCGGTCGCAACATCGTCGGTAACGATAGCCAGAATTGTAGGATCCGCGGCTTTTAGTGGAGCATCGCCTTGAGCCTGACGCCAGACTTCGATCTTGTCCGCACCGGTTTGCGAATCTCCTTCAACAATCACCAGATCGCAGTTGGCGAACATAACCGCGAAGGCCGCGTAACGCTCGTCGTCCCGCGCAGTTTCATCCTTCCAAAAGCAAGCATTCAATTGTGGTGACAGAATGCCAACGCAAGCCGCTCCCGAAGTGCGATGGCGATGTGAATCTTTTCCGGGCGTGTCAAGCTCGTGATCGTGATGCGTGTGCTTGATTGCACCCACTCGATATCCCAGTTCAGTAAGCCGAACAATTAGTTCGCTCACAAGTGTCGTCTTGCCGTGATTCTTACGCCCAATGACATGTAGTCTTTGCATCTTTTCACATGATTTCCGCGAGTCATTCACTCGATCGAGAACATCAACTCAGAGACATGGTATCAAAACGCCCGCATATTAGTCGCAAGCGATGAAGTCGATGTGCTTAACAATATTCAATAACTTACAAGCAGGCCAGGGTTCGGAATGGTGGACGCGACTGGTGACGTGGTAAACGAGAAAGTTATGGGGAAAATGCCACAAGTGTGTTGCCAAAGAAAGCAGATTACAAAAGTAATCAGGTGGGCAGGTTTGATCGTTTGGGCTCACGCGTAGCATGGAATCAGAGACGACCGGATCAATGAGCTAACGAGGCTTGGAAACCGAGGAGCGGAGCCCTCGGAATCATCTAGGAAATTCTGTTTCAAGCTGATTCGGGAGAGCTCAAAACAGGAGGAAAGTACACCCACAGGGTATGGGATCCTTGCGGGAATCAATGTGTTTCAGCCAAGTGGGTGTTGGGAATGAAGAAGTGATCTAAATGGACGACGACTTCTCATGCTTAGGCGATTCTGTTTGGCCGTTTTCCCTCGGCCAATTCATCACTGAAGATGAAGAGGCCACGAATACCATTGAGATCAACCCAGAGATCGCCACAGATATTGCTCAGTGCAGCAGATGCGTCAAAAAGGCCGCCCACTCTTTTATCTCGTTCATCAAACACGCGGTGGATGACTTTATCCAATGGCGTTCCTGAGAACTATAGTCGAACTCTCAGTAATTTCCCGCCAATCATTGTCCGGTAACCACTTCATCCATTGCATGCGGTAAGGTGGACCTATTCTGCGACACGGAGGTCTAGGGCATTGAGAGCCTTCGTTTTGGCATGCATACCGTTTGCGAAGGTTCGCAGATTGGGCATGCGGGTAACGGCTGCCTCTTCACTGCAACCCAACTTGAACGGCAAATGGTTCGCTTTTTGTCGTCAATCAATGCACACCGCTGGACGTTTGGTATCGAAGCAATTCCGGCTTCGATCTACTGCCTGATGTGCTTGCCTTTCCAAAAGCCCGCGTTGGCTGATCAGTCAGAACAACGATCGAGTTCGAGCGATTGATGTGTTGCGTTTGTCGACCCCGAAGCTTCCAGCCATGAGCTCAATAAAAAAGTTAGAGGACATCATCGCTGTTGCCCATGAACCATTGTGCACCGGTGGTGTCTAGTGCAGTCGCGAAATAGCTTCATGCACTGGACCTTCGCGGCCTTGCTGACATTGATCTTTCCAATAATGGTGACAATGTTCGAGCCCGGTCACTTCTTTGGGTGCTTCTGTTTTATGATGGTCCTGCAGCTGCCGTGGTTGAAAATAATGGTGCACGAGTCCAATGGACGACCTCTGGAGCAGATTGAATACGAACTGGGGATGGCCGAATGAAATATCCATCGATCATTTCGCCTAGTGAAATCCTGTGGGATTTGTTCCCTCGCGGCGAACGCTTTGGCGTTGCGCCGGCCAGTTTTATATGTCACGCGGTGATTCAAGGATCCGGCGTATCGATGATCAGTGAAGTCGGCGTTGATCAGCACGGCCGCGATGTGACTCGCACCCTCAAAGGCTACGGCATTGACGTGAATCGAATGCAGATCGCAAGCGATGCTCTGACCGGAACAGTCAGCGTTCAGCTTGATAATGATTGCAAGCCCACGTTAGCGATTTGTGAAGGTTCCCCATGGGGAAAACAAGCGTGGAATGACGATGTGGAATCGCGAGTTTCGGTCGCCGGCGCGGTCGACTTCGGTACGTTGGGGCAACGCAGTGACGAGTCGCGAGCAACCATCAGTCAGGTCGTGAAGATGGCGCAAGATGTTGGTGTTCCCGATGTTTTCGACACCAATCTGCGACCGCCTTTGAGCAGCGTTACGTTGATTCGTGAAACGGTTCGAATCACCAGTCTGCTTGAAACCGGCAATCTCGATATGGTCTTCATGACGCGAGGTGCGGATGGATCTGTACCGGTCACGCTTGGCAATTTGATCGCTCAAGGTGGAATTCCTGCGGCTGTGATCGATCAGGTCGGTGCCGGCGGCTCGTTTACCGCGGCGTTTTTAGACAGCGACTTGTGTTACGAACCTCGCGAGCAGAGTCTGGGCAGGGACAATGAGATTGCTGCGGTTACCTGCACTCACTCCGGAGCAGTTCCCACGGAACTATCAACGGTACTAGCACGGAGACTGTGCCCCAAGCATTAGAAGATCGCTCCATGCCCTTTTTGAATCCAATAGACATCAACCATCAGCCGAGAGGACGATCCTATGAAACGCTTCGCCGTATGCCTTAGCCTGATCACTGTTTTTCTGTTGCCCGCCGAGGTTGCGCTCGCGCAGCAGTCCGGCCGTCCCAACCTCCTCGTCGCCGACTTTGAAGGTGAAACCTACGGTCAGTGGGAAGCCGAGGGCGAAGCGTTTGGCACAGAGCCGGCGAAAGGTACGTTGCCGGGGCAGATGCACGTCAGCGGATTTCAAGGCAAGGGGTTGGTGAACTCGTTTCTCAACGGTGATCGCACGATCGGCACGCTGACATCGCCGCCGATCAAAATCGAGCGGAAGTATCTGACGTTTCTCGTCGGTGGCGGTGGGCATGAGCGTAAAACATGCATGAACCTGCTGGTTGATGGCGAAGTCGTTCACACTGTTACAGGCGCAAACACCCGCGCCGGCGGTAGTGAAGAACTGGAGCCTGCATTCTGGGACGTTAGCGATCTGGTAGGAAAGCGGGTCACACTGCAGATTGTCGATGCGGCAACACGCGGTTGGGGTCACGTCAACGTCGACCACATTGTGCAATCCGACACGAAACCGAAGTTGCCGGAATTGACGCGGCGGGAGAAGTCGTTCGTGGTCAACAGCCGCTATCTGATCATCCCGATTCAAAATATCGGCAAGTCGAGGGGTCAGATTCAAGTTTTTGTTGGTGATCAGGAAGTCCGGAAGTACAACTTGAACATCGCGACCTCAGCAGACACGACGGACTGGTACGCGTTCTTCACGATCGACTCTTACCAAGGCGAGGCCGCACGGGTTGTCGCCAGCAAAGTCACCGAAGAAGGCTTTGCGTTGGTCAAGCAGTCCGACACCATTCCCGGCGAAAGCTCTTTCTACAAAGAGGCGCATCGGCCGCAGTTCCACTTCACGCAAAAGGTCGGTTGGAACAACGATCCCAACGGGATGGTATACCACGACGGTACGTGGCACTTCTTCTTCCAGCACAATCCTGTCGCTCTGCCGTGGGGCAACATGACATGGGGCCATGCGACCAGCAAGGATTTGTTGCACTGGGAACAGCAACCCAACAAGCTCTTTCCGGCAACGATGGCGCGCGGCGCCTGCTTTTCTGGCGGAGCGACCGTGGACACTCACAACACGGCCGGTTGGGGCGAGAAAACGCTTGTCGCCTTTCTGACGGATACAGGCGCTGGCGAAGCCATTGCCTACAGCACAGACGGCGGCAAGACATTCACGTGGTACGAAGGCAATCCGGTCGTCAAGCACAAGGGCCGCGATCCGAAGGTTGTCTGGTACGCCTACGATGACAGTGACACGCCGCTGAATGACTCGGCGAAACAGCTCGGCGGTCACTGGGTGATGGTCGTCTACGACGAGCATCCTGACTACAAACGCAATGCAGCGTTTTACACATCGACCAATCTCAAAGAGTGGACCGAGCAGAGCCACCTGCCGGGATACTTTGAATGCACAGAACTGTTCGAGCTGCCCGTTGACGGCGACGCCAAGAACACTCGCTGGGTCGTTTTTGCGGCGGATGCAAAATACGCCATTGGTACGTTCGACGGCAAGACGTTCACACCGGAACACGACGCCAAGCATCAGGTCCATTGGGGGCCGTATTACGCCTCTCAGACGTTCGATAACGCGCCGGAAGGTCGCAAGATTCAGATGGGCTGGCTGCGTGTTCCTTCGCCCGGTCCGTACAATCAGCACTTTAGCTTTCCGCACCGGCTAACCCTGCGAATCACCGAGGATGGCATCCGCATGTTTGCCAAACCGATCCAAGAAATCGAGGACTTGCGAGCAAAGAGCAGCCAGGCGAAGCCGCAGGAACTCACCGCAGACGAAGCGGTGACGTTAGCGGTCGGCAGTGATCTGCTGGATGTTCGAATGACCGTAGAAGTTGGATCAGCCACGGCGATTGAACTGAAGCTGCCAGGCCGAACCATCAAATATGACGCGAAGTCTCAAAAACTGAACGAAGTCCCACTCAAACCGGTCGATGGTCGCATCAGCATTCAGGTGCTGGCCGACCGCTCGCTGACTGAGATCATCGGGAATGACGGCCGAGTCTACATCAGCGGCCGCGGCCCGGAAAAGCAGGAAACGGCCGAAGTCTCGATTGCAGCGACCGGCGGCAACGCGAAACTCATCTCGCTGGAAGCCCACGAGTTGAAGTCGATCTGGAGCAAGCGATAGGAACATGAAGTCAATGACGAAACAAGTATCTGTCATCGTGTTGCTTGTGATGTGCGCATCGGTTGCACACGCAGAGTGGAAGCCGGTGCCCGGTCGCATCATGACTAAATGGGCCGATGACGTTGATCCTAGGAACCCGCTGCCGGACTACCCACGCCCACAGTTGGTTCGCGATCATTGGGTCAATCTGAACGGGCTCTGGGATTACGCGGTTGCGGGGCTGGATGATCCGCAGCCGGATGAGTTTGAAGGGAAGATCCTTGTTCCGTTCTGTATCGAATCGGCGCTGTCGGGTGTCAAACGGAAATTCACGCGAGATGACCGCCTGTGGTATTCCCGTTCGTTTGATGCTCCCCCGTTAAGGAAAGGTGAGCGTCTGCGATTGAACTTTTCCGCTGTCGATTATGAAGCGACGGTGCTTGTGAACGGGAAACTGATCGGAACGCACAAAGGTGGTTACGACGCATTTTCGTTTGATATCACTGATGCAGTTCAGTCTGGTGAGAACACACTTGTGGTGTCAGTGCTTGACGATCAGAGCGGTCCGAAAGGAAAGCAGAACGTCAATGCTTTCGATAACCCGAGATTCATTTTCTATACAGCAAACTCCGGAATCTGGCAGACTGTCTGGATGGAGACCGTTCCAGCGAATCATGTTTCAGGATTGAGGATCACTACAGATATCGACCAGCGGACAGTCACGGTAACCGTCAAAGCAAACGCCGGTGTAGCACGCGTTGTCGTCAAGGATGGCAAGACCGTTGTCTCGGCAGCCGAGGGCAAGGTGGGCGAACCGATCGTGCTGAGCGTACCGAACGCAAAGCTGTGGTCGCCAGAATCTCCGTTTCTGTACGACTTGGATGTCTCGCTCAAGGACGATAAGGTCAGCAGCTATTTCGGCATGCGCAAGATCTCGATGGGTAAGGACGGCAAGGGTCGCCTGCGTCCGATGTTGAACAACAAACCGGTTTTCATGGCCGGTCCGCTCGATCAGGGTTACTGGCCCGACGGCATCTATACAGCTCCGACGGATGAGACGCTGAAGTTCGACCTCGAAATGACAAAGCGTTTCGGGTTCAATTCGACTCGCAAACATGTGAAGGTTGAACCGGCCCGCTGGTACTACTGGTGCGACAAGCTCGGGTTGCTGGTTTGGCAGGATATGCCCAATGGCTCGGCTGGGACAGACGCAAAAGGCCTCAAAGACGGTATCCCTCGCTCGCAGGAAAAGGCTGAGCAGTTCGAGCTCGAATTGCGCGAGATGATTCGCGAGCACTACAACCATCCGTCCATCGTCATGTGGGTCATCTTTAATGAAGCATGGGGGCAATACGATACGCCACGGCTGACCGACATGGCACGCAAGGAAGATTCGACGCGACTGTTGAATAGCGGCAGCGGCTGGTTTCTACCGCCGGACTGTGGCGATGTGATCGACCGTCACAAATACAAAGGTACAGTGCCCGTCGCCCCCAAGGAGAAACGCATCGGAACGCTGGGTGAGTTCGGTGGCTTCGGACTGGTGATTCCGGAGAATCAATGGGTGAAGGGCTTAACCGAATCGTCCGTGTATGGAACATGCACTGATCAGCGTGACTACGAGAATCAGTACTTGAACGCTTGGCGCGAGGTCTTTGAACATGACGCAGTACATGGGACATCGGCCGCGATTTACACACAGCTGACCGACGTCGAGACGGAAGTCAATGGTTTGATGAGCTATGACCGCAGGGTCATCAAGGCCAATGTTGGTCTTATCGCCATGGCGGTCGCTCGCCGCGAGTTGCCGAATCGGCCGACGATCAAGGTCCAGGTGCCATCATCACAGCAGACTCCACAGCAGTGGTGGTATACGGAACAACAACCTGCTGACGGATGGAATCAGCCCGGCGCTGATCTGATCGGTTGGAAGAAAGGCAAAGGCGTCTTTGGGCACAAGTATCACCGCAACGGTTCGATCAATATTGGTACGCCCTGGAAATCCGTAAACATTTGGGTCGTTCGCACTTTTGAACTTCCGAAGGAGCCGCTCAAACGACCAGTGCTCCGCATCGCCTACGACGACAACGCAACCGTTTACATCAACGGCGTTGAAGCCCTTCGCCTCAAGCGAGGCAATAATCGTGGCTATCAGGACATTCCACTCCCAACGATCGCCGCCAAAATGCTGCAGCCAGGCGAGAACACACTGGCCATCGAGGTGGACAATCAAAAGTCGCTGAACACAAGACAACCCGACACGGAAAAACGCGCCGGCAGCCAGTTTATCGATGCGGGAATCGTAGAGGAATCAATCGAGTGGTAGCGAGACTTCAACCGAATGACCGGAGTAACAGAAAGTCATCGGGACAAGCAATGAAACAATTGCTTACCTCACTCCACTTGCTGACCGCCCTCGCCTGCTCAGTCCAGGTCTCCGATCGAGTGAATATCAGCGTCGTTCGTGTGGATGACATCGGATCGGCGAGTGAAGATTTCACCCGTACGATTTGGATACCGGGAAGTAGTGAAAGTGTATCTGCTGAAAACAATTTGGAACTCCATTTTGATTGAGAGGAGATAGAACGTGAATTGCAGTGATCATTACAAATGCAATGCGTTAATACTTTGTGTTGCTTTGCTCGGCTGTGGTTTCGTGTCTGCTGAAGACGCTTCCATGGCGCGGCAGAAGAAGGTGGCGTCCGACCCTTTGTTTGATCACGCTGGTTTCGATTTCCATGCTTACACAGCTTCCTATGACCAGCTCAATCGGCCTCAGTTCCACTTCACCTCACGTGAAGGTCGCATCAATGATCCCAATGGGTTGATCTATTACGATGGCGAATGGCACATGTATTTCCAGCATAAGGGGCAGAAGGTCTGGGGGCATGCCGTCAGTACGGATCTGGTGCATTGGCAGCAACTGGAGCACGCGATCGTCATGCACAAGGGCCACTGCCCCTCCAGCGGCCAGATTTGGTCGGGCACGGCGATCATTGACCACAAGAACGTGCTTGGCAAACAGGTCGGGGGCACGAAAACCATCGTCGCCTTCTTCACTCACACCCAGAAAGAATTTCATCAGGATGGCGCCTATAGCACCGACAGAGGACGGACTTTCCAGTTGATGGGCAATCTCGTCCCGAACCTCGGCTCCTCCAAAGGTGAACGCGATCCAAAAGTGATCTGGGATTCACAATCCAAAAAGTGGGTCATGATCCTGACGGCCGGTTGCAACGCCGTTTTCGAGTCATCTGATCTGATGAATTGGACCCGCTGCAAAGGGAAGATTGAGGGGGTTGGCGGAGAATGCCCCGATCTATTTCAGCTCCCGCTTGATGGCGACCCAACCAAGATGAAGTGGGTCATCACCAATGCCGGTGCGAGATACGGTGTGGGGCATCTGGAGAAAGGTGTGTGGCGTCTCGACGACGGCGAGAGAACAGGTGGCTTTGATTCCGGACGACCGCGCGGGAGCATGGGATATGCCTGGCAAACCTTCGGCAATGGGCCTGCTGGTCGCGTGGTTCAAATCGGCTTCATCCAAAGCGGAAATAAGAATACGCAGGCCCCCGTACCGCACGAAGGTCTACCTTTCTTTCAGCAGATGACATTCCCAGTCGAGTTGACGTTGCACACAACGCCAAGCGGCATGCGGCTCTTTCGCTACCCGGTCAAGGAGATCGAAAAACTCTACACCGCTACCCATAAATGGGATGAGCTCGCTCCTGCCACTGCGAACGACAATGCCCATCTTGGCGGCCTCAAGCCCGATCTGATGGACATGACCTGCGTATTCTCGCCTGGCAAGGCGGACAACGTCACCTTCAACATCCGTGGTGTCGCTGTTCGATATAGCCAAGTTGATGGAACGATCCAGATCAAGAACAACGCTGGGGTCGTTGGCGAGTCGACCGTCCATGCCACGCAGGATGCGAAGAACAGGGTCAAATTCCGCGTGCTCTTCGATCGCACATCCTTCGAAATCTTCGTCAACGATGGCATCGCCGCCGCCACCATCAATTGCGTGCCCACAAGCAAGAAACTGTCGATCGCCGCTCCCGAGAGTATGGTGATTCACCATCTCGTGGTCCATGAGCTCGGTTCAATCTGGAAACAGCAGGAAGAGAAACCATGAATGTCAGACGATATCTAACACCGCTATCTGTGCTCATTCTGGTGATCGGTAGCTCGTGGTCAATCGCAAATGACGGCGCTGCAAATGACGGCGCTGCAAATGACGGCACTGCAAATGACGGCACTGCACCTGAGGTCACGGACCTGAATGCGAAAGATGTGTCAATGCAGTGGGAAAAGAACATTCCCTACCTCCAGAAACCATACTTCAGCACACAACCTCAAGACATGAATGACGATATCCCGGTTGGAACACTGGGACTTGATGGAGGCGACAGGGAGTTGATTCTTGCCTTCGCTAACGAAGTCGCGAAGGAACCGAACAAGGATAGAAAGGATAAGACCGACAGCCTGCTCATCAGCCACAAGGGCAAGCTGATATTTGAGTTGTACTCCAGACGCGGTCGACAAAACGTGCCGCATTTCCAGATGTCCATTACCAAGTCCTATACAGCTTTTGCCTTGGGCCGCGCCATCCAGTTGGGCTACTTGAAGATGGAAGACCTGGGAAATCCGGTTATCGATTACTTAAAGGATCTCGACCGAAGCAGGTTGGTTGAGGGGGCGGACAAGGTCACTTTGGAAGAAGCATTGAATATGCATTCGGGAGTCAAGCTCGTTCGTGAAAAGATCATGAAGTACAGGGAGCACCCTGAGTTGTTGGAAGGGCAGAAACAGATCCAAGCTTATTTTGAGGACAGCCAACCAATTCCACCCGCGCCCAGAGAATTTGGTTACAAGGCGGCGGATCCAGCCATGATCATGCAGGTTCTGGAAGCTGTGGTTCCTGGTTCCGCAGAGAAGTTCATCCGCAAGGAACTTATGGGCAAGCTGGGCATCACCGAATATGCGTGGCAGAAGGATACGAGCGGTCTTCCGAAATCAGCAGCTGGTTCAAGTTTCCGTTCCCGTGATATGTTGAAAATCGGCATGCTGATCCGAGACAAGGGTAAATGGAAAGGCGAGCAGATAATCCCGCAAGCCTTTATTCAACGTGCCATCAGCCCTGTCTCGAACGCGTACGGCGCGAATGATTATGGCTATTTCTGCTGGCATCGCATCTTGAAGAACGGTGAACAAGAATATCCAAGCATTGAACTTCGGGGGGCCTTGGGGCAGTTTACTTTTGTCTTCCCGGAACAGGACTTGATCGTGGTCGCCACAGCGCATGGTGTCATGAGTATGCTCAAGGACATCCCGGTACGGATCATTCCAGCTTTTGGAAAGCAAGGCGAACAATGACAGATTCGCTGAAACCGACTTGGAACGGATTGTTCAGCAGATGGCCCAAAGCGGTAAACGCCGAGGATTACTGGAGATGATCCAGAAAGCTCTGATTCAAGCTGACTCACGTGAGCTTGAAATAGCGAAAAAGGACACCCGGAGGGCGTCTAAGAAACCCTGATTCATTGGTGTTTTGGGAGATTGTCGGCTCTGATGTAAGTATGGTGTAGGAACCGATCGTGACTCGGCCAATAGCACGTCAATCATCACCAAAGTTTACTGACCAACAATTCCACAGGTTCCACCTATAACCCTAGCAGTCGGCCCACATCTAAACAAAAATCATCAGCAATGTTCGGCGATGAACTCTTGCAAGATTGAATGGCCTACGAAACGTTCAGGATTCTTTCTGACGACTACCAGCAATGCCCAGCGTGTGAGATTTGGATTCTAAGCCCAACCGGTTCACAAGACGCACGGCGGCTTGCGTGCAATGTTTGCGAAGAAGTGTTTGGGCTTGCTGACGATGGCGAAGGGGTTTTATCTTCAACCGGCAACGGAACCTGCTTGGCACTCGACGTGCGGTGGTTCAGTTGACTACCCGCGCCATAGCTACTCACCTTTCGGTAGATGGTTTTCCGTAATTCAAAATGGCAGGCCAGCCGGAAAACTGACCATTCGCGATGTTTATTACTCCTTCGCTAGCCGCTCAGATTATCGAGCGACAGCGGGGCTCCAGCAATTCCGGTTGACTTCGTTCCCGAACGCAGCGTTCTACCAGGCTTATTTGATTTGTTGGAATGTATCAAAGTCTTCCGGGGCAAAGTCTTGCCGTTCACCGTCGAGGATTTCTGCAATACGGGTGATGCTGTTACCAGGGTTGACGCTGAAAACGTCAACTCCCTCGATAGTGTTGGGCGTCTCATGCCATTTCAAATGCACCTCGCGGTGTTGAGCAATAATCCAACGGCCATGCGGGGCGGCTCCGGTGACATCGTCTAGCCTGCGTTCGTAACGCTTATCACTGGAAGACCATTCAAATTCGCCATTCTCATGAAGGATATATCTTTCTGTGTCATCATAAATCTTGGCTTCATAGGTCCCGACGAGAGTTTCAGTTTCTAGCTGCGACTCCCCACACCCCGCTACCAGCGATAGCAGCAACAGGATGGGTAATGCATTTTTCATGGCGTGCTCCAGGTCGGTTGGTTGCGTCTGGATAAAGATTTATTGCCCAGCAACAGCGTACAGCAACACCCCGCTGCTCGGGGCAGATCGATGGGGCGGCCGCGTCTGTTTCCTGGTAAAGAAAAGGTGGGTAAAGAAAAGGTGTCCGGTGCTGGTTCCGTTGGTCAGATTGTTATTTTCGCTTAAGGTGGGATTTGAACCTCCTTCCTCCGCCTGCTGGAATGCGTTAGACGGGACACCCCAAACGTGCTGATGCCGCTGGGCATTACTGTTATTGGTACGTCCCAGCATGGGTTCATGGATCTCGTACGGTCTGGGTACCGCCAATGCCAACTTGCCCTCGGTCGTTACCGTGTGCCCCGGTGTTTACCCCATCAAGGAATCCCAAAACTGGCAGAATGCGTTTCTGGCGGGGAAATATCAAACCACCTGCATCAACACAAATGGTCAACGGGTCGAACAACTCATCGATCACATTCGCAACAACGACATCTCCAGTTCAGACCAACGTCAGCAACTTGACTTGTTGCAGCAATGGAACCGTCATCACGCCAAGGCACGAGCAGATGACCAGCGTCTCGAATCACGTCTTGAATAGGTGTGCCCGACTCGGCTTGCTTGATCGCAAAGGCAATCTGCTGATCCGTAAGCTTCGACTTCTTCATGTCCGTCCTCCCCCGCGATATGACAGCCAGATTCTACACCGAGTTTCTCACTTTCAATGAATCAGTTTTTCGGGAGCAGATCAACTGTCGCGTTGGAGACCAAAGAACCGTGAGGAATCGCGGTAGTGTGATTGGAAACCCGGTAGTTACCGAATTCTAGATGCTCTCAAGCACTTTAAAGCCTCCGTCGCAGAACCCGGCGTCATCCGCAAGGGTCTTATAGAGCACAACTCGCCAATGATTGACTCCAAAGTCCTGTTCATAGTCTGTGCCGAGCATTTTCAATTCCTTCGCGATGCGAAGCAGTCGGCGATGGTCAGGAAGCAACTGGCGGATCTGGAGAAGTGAACTGAATTCTGAGTAACTGATTTTCCCGAGGGCATTTGAAAAGATTCGAAGGCCGGGAGAATGTGCTGCTCAACGATCGCATGTTCCTGATGCACATGGACGCGTGCGACCTCGATGTGGCCGAGGTCGCGCTGCTGAACAATGTGTTTGCAGCGGTCAATGCCGAAGGTAATCGCCTCTTTTGTACGTCAAACCGTTGGAAGCAGACGGCAAGTATCCGTTCGATCATGGCACGGCTAGACGAGCCCCGTGGTTTGGTACGGCTTGCTGACCATCCAACATGGCTCGCTTGTTGCCGCAGGTTCCCGGCATGACCCACGCGCGCGATGACCGCGACGTCTGTGGTATCGTTGCAATCACATTCTGGCCGGTGGGAACCGGCCCTACCTCTACTTTTGCAGTGTTTAATACTCGGCTGAGTAAATTGACCACACGGGGTTGAGATCGGACCGGTCGGGAAACAACGCCAGCGGTGGGATTTTAAGTCGTGGTAAATCCTCGATTTTCGTACATTTCTTGTCTGCAAAGGACCACATTCGTACCTGGGTGTAGATGGAATGCTTTTGGACGACACGCCGCACATTGAGCAGTACCTGCAGTTTCGCGGTGAATTCATGGGCACTCTGTACGCGATGATTCGCGATTTTCGAGCCTGGGCGAAAGAGGTGATTCGTCGACAGAAGGCGTCGTGCAATCGGTAGCGTATGACGAAATCCAGCAAGCAAGTTACGCCGCAGTCTCCCTGATGCTCGAAGGACTGGACAAAAATTTGAAACCAGAAGAGAGAGCGGACCTAGTGGCTTACCTGAAAGAGTCGAAGCTACCGGAAAGAAGCTTGTGAGTTGATTGGTTAATTCCGCCTCATCAAACACTTGCGCGTTACATCGATAAATGCAGTACCGAGATGAACAATAGAAACAGACCGGAACACACAGTTCAGCGTCGCGAACCGAAACACACAGTTCAGCGTCGCGAAGTCATCAAGGGCGCGGCGGCTGCCGGACTGGTCGTCGCAACTGGAACACACTCCTTCGTTCACGCTGCGGAGAATCATACGGCCGGTCGCGATCGGATTCAGCATGAGAACGCCAAACCCGGCACGCGCGACTGGCTACTCACCAAGACACGCACTGTGCCCGGTAAAATCAACAAAAATCTGCTCAATGGGCGCAGTCAGATAATCGAGGGCTACTGCTCGGCGAACAGCGTGCGGGTTGGCGAGAAATTGCAGGTCATGGTGAGCACGAATCCGGCTTCCGACTTCAAGTTGGAGATCTTTCGCACCGGCTACTACAACGGGGATGGCGCTCGGCTTGTCAAAACGTTTGACTCGTTCAAAGGCGTCACGCAGCCGGACCCGCCCGTCGGCGAGAACTACGTGCGCGAATGCCAATGGGAGCCGTCTGTCGAATTTGAAATCCCCGAAGATTGGACGAGTGGTGTCTACCTGGGCAAGCTGACCGCCGAGAAGGAGAACATCCAAAGCTACGTCATCTTCATCGTCCGCGACGATCGCCCCTGCGATCTGTTGTTTCAATGCAGCGACCTGACTTGGTCGGCCTACAACCGCTGGCCCGCGGACTTCTCGATCTACACGCCACACGATGGGCGGCCCACCACCACGGTACCCAGCGGTACGGTCAGTTTCGATCGGCCCTACGCCTTGTTCACCCACCCCGTTAACAAGATGAAGAAATCAGGCGGCTCGGGTGAGTTCCTGCCTTGGGAATTCCCGCTGTCGTTCTGGCTGGAGCAACACGGTTACGACGTATCGTACATCTCGAATATCGACACTCATTCAGATCCGGCCGGCTTGCTGCGCGGCAAGGGTTTTATTTCAGTGGGGCACGACGAGTACTGGACGACGGACATGTACGACAACGTGATGAAAGCGCGCGATGAGGGCGTGAACCTTGCGTTCTTGAGCGCGAATGCGGTCTTGTGTGTCGTGCCGCTGAACCCTTCCAGCAGCGGTAAACCGTACCGCACGATGCGCCGTGAAGGATGGTTCTTTCCTGAGTCACCGGAAACCAAACGCCGCATGGGCGGGGAATCGCCTTACGAGCCAGGGTTCAAAGCTACGCTGGGGCGGGACGGCGCGCAGTTGATGGGGGCGCGGACGACTCCGCCGGTGATGGGCTCTGGAGATTGGACATGCGCCAAGCCGCAGCACTGGCTCTTTGAAGGGACCGGCATGAAGAAAGGAGACTCCGTCGAAGGCCTCGTGGGATGGGAGTGGCACGGAGATCCGTTGATGGACTTGCCAGGAATGCAGGTTGTTGCCGAAGGTGAGACGTTGATCAACGGCAAGAATCCGGGCCGTTACACCGCCACGATCTACGACGGTCCCAAAGGCAACATCGTGTTCAACGGTGCCACCATTTGGTGGGCCAACGGTTTGTCCAGTCCGCCAGGTCACGTCAATCCATCCAGGCACGGCGTCACGCAACAAGGCCCGGACGAACGCGTGCAGCAGATCACACGGAATTTGTTTCAGCGGATGATCGCGTCCGAAGCTTAACGCTCAGCTGAATGTAGGCCGGACCAAGGAGCGCAGCGACGATGTTCCGGCACCCGTAATTCACAAATCACCGGAGCGGCACTTCGCTTCACCCGACCTACCCTACGAAACTGCAAAATGGCAACAAGCACGCGAACAACATTCCTGTTTCTGATGGCCGTTCTATTGTGCCTACAGGGCAACACCTGCGACGCAAAGGACTCCGGCCAGCCGGACGCGAAGCCAAACATATTGTTCATTGCCATCGACGATCTCAATGACTGGACAGGCATGCTGAAGGGCAACCCTCAGGCCCGGACGCCGCACATGGACAGGCTGGCCGCCAAAGGGATCGTCTTCAAGAACGCGCATTGCGCGGCGCCTGCCTGCGGTCCTTCACGGTCTGCCATCATGAGTGGGATCAGGCCGTCGACATCTGGAAATTACATCAACAAGAGTTCTCTGATCCATAACCCGATTCTGAACAACTCGGTTTTGCTGCCTGAATTCTTCCAACAGAACGGCTACTACGTTTGCGGCGCCGGAAAGCTATTTCACGGCTACCACTTCAACGAGGAAGTGAAAGGTCGGGGCTTCGATGAATACTTTCCCAGCAAAACCCAGGACCTCCCTTCCTTCGAAGGCCTCAAGTTTTCCTCCAAGCTGCCCCTGGGCGGGTGGGCGCGGCAGGCCGATTGGGGACCGTGTCACCCGGACGTGACCGTGGACGATCATCCCGATGGTAAAACCACCAACTGGGCAAAGGAGAAATTGCTCGGGGGCGAGTTGCAGGAACCCTTCTTTCTCGGCGCCGGCATCTTTCAGCCGCATCTTCCCAACTACGCGCCCCAGGAATACTTTGATCGATTTCCGCTGGAGACGATCAAGCTTCCGGAAGGCTACCGTGAAGGTGATCTGGATGATGTGCCTGCGGCTCATGCCAAGATGGCTCACAATCCGTGGTTGAAGAGAATCAGAGCGACGAATCAATGGAAGCCGGCCATCCAGGCCTACCTCGCGTGCACTTCTATGGTGGATGACCTCATCGGCCAGATAGTCGATGCGCTCGAGAGTTCCAAGTACGCTGACAACACCATCATTGTGCTTTGGAGCGATCATGGATTTCAGCTTGGTGAAAAAGAACGTTGGGCGAAGTACTCCCTCTGGGAGCGGGCCACGCGGGTCAACCTCGTATGGGTGGCGCCAGGTGTTACCAACCCGGGCACAGTCACCAACAAGCCAGTGAACCTGCTGGACATTTATCCAACGCTTGCCTCCCTGACCGGGTGCAAGCCCCCGGAAGGACAGTTGGAAGGGAACGACCTCTCGGTCTTGATGAAGGACGTTGACGCCGCGTGGGATGAAGCGACTGTAACCACTTTCGGCTATAAGAATTACGGTGTTCGGTCCGAGCGGTACCGGTACATTGTTTACGAAAACGAAACCGAAGAGTTGTACGACCACACGAAGGACAAATGGGAATGGAAGAACCTCGCGGACAATCCTGAATACGCAGAGATCAAAAAGAAGATGCGTAAAACGCTTCCCACTCATCATGAACCCTACGGCGTTACGTATGTGCCGCCAAAACGCAATCGTAACGGCTCAAAGAAGTAAAAAATCTGAACAGACCGATCCTCCACACCTACGGGAACATCGGTTTAATAAATTCAAGACAACTCTCTAACGGAGACATTAATCATGACTAACCTGCGAGACAGAAAGACAATCCTGTTCCAGTATGTTGCAGCAGCGTTTCTGGTCCTGATGCTTTCTCCCGGCGTGGCGTCGGCAGAGCAAGGCGGAAAGCAGGCGATCGAGCTTGCCTCAGGTTCTGCGCATCCCTGCACAACGGGCGAAGTCAGGCTGGAGCTTGAGAAGTTCTTTCTCGAAGGTGATCCGCATGCATGTGGGATGATCTGGGACCTCGCAGTTGATCAGCAGAAAGGCGAACTCTTTGTGCTCTGCGAACCCAAGCGAGTCGGAGGCGTGGGGGAAGTGCGCGTCTTTGATCGCAGCGGAGCGTACCAGCGAACCATCATGCCGCTGAATCCCACGCTGCCTTATGCAAACGTGCGGGACATAACCCAAGAGGTCGTAAGGGAGGATGGAACCGAATTGATTGTTCCCAAGTTTGACCTCAGTTGGGGCGAACCCTCGTTCTATGGCACCTTCTGGGATTCGCATAAGAAGATCGCGCTGGCGCCCGATGGTGACCTCGTTATCTCGGACCTCTACAGAGGCAAACTGATGAGAATGGGAACCGATGGCAGCCTGCCCGAGGAGGGCTGGAACTCGGGTTATGCGGTTCATGTGAGTGGAACGCGGGGAAGTGCGATCGCGAACTACCTGCCCTTCGATTCCCTCCGCTATCCCTATTTTCATTTTGGCCCCGATGGTTCGATGTATCTATCGGGAGGGCAAAGCTCCTTCGAGTCGAGGTACCACCACTACAATTTGGAAGGGGGGCTGAACAAGGCTCGCTACCATTTCCCCGTCGAGGGAGACCGGAGCGGTTACGTCTGGAAACTCGGACTGAAGCCCGGGCCGAAAGTTGAGATGCAGGAGACGGTAGGCGGCTTCAAAGAGGCCAGCGGAATTGTCGTCGACGGGGAGCATCTGATCGTCGCGGACGCGGGAAACAATCGACTGCAAGTTTGCACGATGGACGGCAAGCGGGTTGCATCGATCACGCATTATATGGATCAGGGAAAGAAGCAACCGATCCTGGATCCCACCGCGCTGGCTATGGATCGCGACAAATGTTTGTATGTACTGATCGGTTCCGAAGCGCGGCCTGAAGACTTAAAAACCGAAGGTAGCATCAGGTTCGTACAGAATGCATTGCATACCTCGGCCTTCGAAGAACTTCCGCCGCCGCGCAAAGTGATCAAGTTGCAAAGCTGGAAAGCGCCCGAGTTGCTGGCCGAGTCCGCCCCCGTGCATACGTATGTGATGCAGATCACGGTCGATGCCGGGGTGTCACCGCCGCTGGTTTGGGTGGCCAATGGCGACGGGCCGGGAAGTCTGCAGCAACTATCCGGCGACGACCTTTCGTTGAAGGCGCAATGGCAGGATGATGAAAGCACTCTGTCCAACCCGCGACAGGACAGTGGTATGCCCATCCTGAATATCGATCCTGAAACGGGACACGTGTATGTGGAAGACGATGCCAGATACCGGCACAAGAAGTTCGGCACCGTGTATCGCCTGGATCAACAGGGAAGCATCCTGAAGAAATGGGATCCCTACTTCATTGACATCGAGGAAAGTGGACTGATCTCGCCGTGGGGCGCCACCAATCTCGAGCGCGGTTTCCCTCATCCAGAGGAACCGCTGTTCCTGGATTCCGTATTCGGAAAGGATGGCAGGGTCTACCGTTGGAAACTCGGTGAGAAAGGCGTCAGCGTTCTGCGTTTTGACCGCGCAGGCAACCCGGTTCCTTTCGCGTCCACGGGGCAGCATGAACTGCTTGTCGATGCGTCCCCCGTCAAAGGCAGGTTCTACCAAAAAGCCCATCTCAGGAAGCAGTTGACGTGCTGGTGGGATGTTTACTCCGGCATGGACGTGGATCGTGAGGGCAATATCTATTACATGAACAAGCAAGATCGGTACAGGGAATTGGGGTTGATGTTGCCGAACTATGCCTTGCACCGGCAACTGGACGTCTATGATTCCACCGGCAAACTGAAACAGAGAGCGCTGCTTGATCTGACCAGTGTGAAGGGCATCCAGGTTGATCAGGACGGATACATGTACATCGTTCATATTCCGGCCAACGGCATCGCTCCCGAAAAGCGTGTCGACCGAGTCAACGCCAAAGCGCCCAAGCGGTATCCGATGAGATCTTTTGCTCTGTCGAAGTTTGCGCCTACCGGTGGAGAACCGCTTTGGTCACAGCCATGGGATGGTGATCATGGAATGGGTTTCATCCCGCCCAATCCTCATTGTATTTGCAGCACGCACCGAGTTAACCAAGCGTTGGACGACAAAGGCTACATCTACATGGCGACCAAACACAGCGTCCAGGTTGTTGATACCAAGACGGGCAAGCTGGTGGGTGATTTTGGCAGCTATGGAAACGCGGACTGCAAAGGAAAGGGCAGCGCGTACCCGCATCCCGAGTTGCCACTGGGAAGTATCTCCGGTCTGGCGGTTTGGAAAGACAAGCTGTTCATCATGGACGTACTCAACCGACGCCTCGTCAAATGCAACCTTACCTATGACCCAGCGTTGAAAAACGCCAAGTAAATGTCATGTCGCATGGACCGGCCGTCACTGTCTCTCGACCAGCGAGTGTGAAGTAGATAAGCCCCTGCCACCAAGCGTGAGTCCAGGATATTTACTCTCCCGGTGACGGGAGAGTCGAACGGCGTAGCGGGAAGCGTCCCAATCATTGTTGAAAGTTGAAAGATGGTCTCGCGGAGGGCAGAATCTGCCCTCCGCAACTTTCCAATTTTCGTCGGCGGCAACCGACGGGGAGACCATCATGAATGAAGTGTGTCTTTTGCAATCTCTTGGGCAAGTTTCTGCGTCGCAATCTGGACAAGTCTCTCGCGACTTCCTGCTGGGGCACGTCTGTGAGATGATCTGTGAAGTCATCGCCGCTGAAGTAACCGAGCTTTGCGGCCCCAAGCATACCTTCGTTGGCCAGCCACTCGCAAACGAGCCGATCGTATTCAGAGCGGCTGACAAGTGAGTCCCATGGACCAACATAATGATCCCTGCCGTTGAGGGTGACGACCGCTT
>JAQWPZ010000006.1 GCA_029245125.1 Rubripirellula sp. | reverse complement strand
GGGGCCGGTGCCACGCAACCACTCGCCCGACCGTTGAGCCAATTCGCTGAAATCCGGATCTCGTATCACGCTTGGTCCTCCTGCTGCGTTTCTTCTGATCCGCCCGATTGCTCGATAACCTGCAATTGATCGCGAATTTCGGAAGCTCGTTCATAATCCTCTTTCTCCACGGCTTCTTCCATCTCGCGTCGCAACTGGATCATTTGCGCTTGGGAATCGGCGGCGGCGGCGCGACAGGGACGTTTCCCCGTGTGCTCGACCGCATCGTGGATGCTGGTCAATAAAGGGATTAAATCACTGGAAAAGTGGGTGTAGTCGTAGGGGCAACCGAGTCGGCCTGTATTGCGGAATTCAAAGAAACTAATGCCGCAGACAGGGCATTCTTTCTGATCTAATTCAGCCAGTTCTTGTTTGGTTTGACCGAGGTTCAGCTGCTTCGCCAGAGCACCAGCAATGGATGCGGCCGGGCTGGATGCCTCTTTTTGCAGAAAACCACGTGCGTGTTCCTCGCACAAATGCATCACTTGAGGACCAGTCGGTTCGGTCAACTCCGTGATGTGGAAGGTCGCCGGTTTTTCGCAGTATTGGCATTTCATGTCGTCTGTCCCACGGCCGCGTTTGCCCTAAAATGAGGCGGTTGCAAGGGTTAAGCGTACCTGCAACCGGATTCTATCGCTGTCCCAACGACTGTCAACGTAAGGACCGTGGGCTGCCAATGCGGTTGGAAGCTCAAAATGAATGTTCAAATTGCCTCGCCGGGACGCGCGAGTCGCTTCGCCGACAAGCTCCAGCCGGGCACTTTGTCCTCGATCTAGTCTCCGACAGTGAGCCCGGGGTCAGGTCGACACTCTTCCCCTTAATAATGCCGTAGGATTAATATCCCCATGCCCTTTGCCCTGCGATCTCGGTTCTGTTGACCTGGAACGCTGACCGGATTCCGCTGACAAGATTTGCTTTCGATGCATACTCCGAACGCTTCAGAATTTGCCACCTTGGCCACCGAGCATGACTTTGTGCCGGTGTACCGTCGACTTCTGAGCGATACGCTGACACCGGTTACCGCTTTTCAACGCCTCGATGATGGTGGCCCGGCTTGTTTGTTCGAAAGCGTAATCGGTGGTGAAAAAGTAGGGCGTTACAGTTTTCTTGCCTCACGCCCCGTTCGGAGATTCTCGGCGACACGTCAACGGATTGAACGGTCTGAACTTCCTGATGGGCGGGTGGAAGTCAGCGAAGCCGAAGATCCATTGAACGAGTTTCGCGATCATTTCCACTACAGCATTGCCAGTCTCGATGGATTGCCGCCGTTTGTTGGGGGCGCCATTGGCTATGCCGGGTATGACGTGGTTCGCTACGTCGAAAATTTACCCGACGCACCGACGGACGATCGGCAGTTACCCGATTTGGACTTCGCTTTTTATCACACGCTGTGTGTCTTCGATCATGTTGAAAAAACGATCACGGTGGTGTCGTTGGCTGATTGTCGTGAAGTGACGGATGCTGCGACGGCCAGTGCTGTTTATGACGCGGCCAAATCAGAGGTGGATCGAGTGGTGCGGGAATTGAGTGCAGATAGTAATTCCGCTCCCTCGTTCAAGAGTCCCGTCGAATGGGATCCCGAACATTGGCGGAGTCTGACCGAGCAGGAACCACTTGAGGTGACCTCGAATTTTACGCAAGAATCGTTTGAGCGATCCGTGCGGGACTGTGTTGAATACATTCGTGCTGGTGATATTTTTCAAGTCGTCCCCAGTCAGCGATTGTCGGTGCAAACCGACGTGAATCCTTTTGAGATTTATCGTTCGCTGCGAGTGGTCAATCCGAGTCCATTCATGTTCTACGTCCGCACGGCTGATTGCGAATTGGTTGGCTGCTCGCCTGAAATCATGTGCCGGGTGGCGAATCAAGTTGTGACGGTGCGTCCACTGGCGGGAACCCGCCCCCGCGGTGACGATTCGAAGCAAGACAAAGCGTTAGAACGTGAATTGCTGGCCGATCCTAAGGAGCGTGCCGAGCATGTGATGCTGGTGGATCTGGGCCGTAATGATGTTGGACGTGTCGCCGAATTTGGCACGATCGATTTGACGGAAGTCATGGTGGTCGAACGTTACAGCCATGTGATGCACATCAGCAGCGAAGTGCAAGGCAAGTTGCGAGAGGGGCTGGATGCGTTTGACGCCTTGAAAGCCTGTTTGCCGGCCGGCACGGTCTCGGGGGCGCCTAAGGTCCGAGCGATGCAAGTTATCGATTCGATCGAACCCCATCGCCGAGGACCCTATGGTGGCGCCGTCGGCTACATCGATTATCGCGGCAACATGGACACTTGCATCGCCCTGCGAACAATGGTGGTCAAGGATGGGGTCGTTTACGTTCAGGCTGGTTGTGGAGTTGTCGCGGACAGCGATCCAACGGCGGAGTACGAGGAAACACTCAACAAAGCGAAAGCGTTGATTTCGGCGATCGAGCTGACAGTCGCCCGTCTTAAGGATCGGTGAGCAGCGTCGTCGATCCAAACACCGTTACGACTGGTCGTTGACTCGTTCTTCGCCTCTTCGATTCCAGCCCCCGTTGACTGCGATTGTTTGGCCCGTGAGAAACGAATTTTGGGGGTTCGCCAAATAGACTGCCGCGCGAGCCACGTCTTGTGGGGTTCCCCAGCGATTCATCAGAGATTGTTGCTTCGCACGACGATCCCAGTAGCCGCTTGTCTCGGCGCCCCACGAGGTTTGGATCCATCCCGGTGCGATCGTGTTGACGCGTATTCGCGGTGCCAGCGTTTGCGCAAGTGAAGACGCAAACGCCATGATCGAGGCTTTGGTGGAACCAAACATCATCCCAGCATCTCCCTCCATCCCATCGCAGGCTTGATCCCAGCCGATGAAAACCATCGAGGGTGGCAAGGGTGTCGGTCGTTCCATCATTTCGGTGGCAACTTGCCGAGCCAGCAGCATGGTGCCGCGTACGTCAACTTGCCAGAGTCGGTCAAGTTTCTGCTCGAACGACTCATCGGCTGCGTCGCCCGTCAGCACATCGGCCCCGGCGTTGTGAATCCAGGTGTGCACCACGCCCAAGCGTGCGAATGCCTCGCTGCAGAGGCGTTGTCGGTCAGTGGAGACCGACAGATCGCCGGCCAGGGTGGTTGTTTCGCAGCCATGGCTCTGGGCGAGTTCGGCTGTTTCTTGTGCACCCCGGGCGTTCTGTCGGAAATGCACGATCAGACGGCTCAGCCCCGATTCAGCGAGGCCTACCGCGATCGCGCGTCCGATTCCGCTGCTCGCGCCGCTGACAACAGCCGATGTTCCCGAGAACGCTGTTCCTGAGAATGCTGGCCCCGAGGACGCTGTCCCTGAGAGTGCTGACGACACAGTTCACGCACCCTTGTTCAATTGGTTTCGTATTCTTTCAAAAACCCAACGAATTCTCGGCGGTGCTGCTGCTCATCCGCCAACAGGGCAATGCACATATCCTGAGAGACGAAATCGTAGCCGTCGCAAAGCCGGATGATCTTTTCGTATTGTGTGATCGCGGCGTTTTCGGCGTCAATTACACCCTTGATCACGCTGACCACGTCGGTGCTGTCTTGGGGAGGCTGCAGCGTAGATTGGACGGCCTGGAAGTGTTCACTCCCGGGGATTCGGCCGTCAATCGTTTTGATTCGATTGGCCAGTTGTGTGGCGTGGGCCAGTTCCTCGGTGATATCGGCGTCCAGTGATTTCTTGATTTCCTCTGCTCGCACCCCATCCAAGTTAACGCTGTTCGCCAGGTAATTGACGACAGTTTCCAGTTCCATCCAGTACGCTTTGGTCAGTTCGTCGATGATCGCGGCGTTTTTTTCTTGGTCGTTCATTTTGGGGATCTCTCAATTGGGGTTCAAAGCCGAGGACAGCCTAGCCATCGTTACTGTTCGCGGCCAGGACGTGTAAAAGCGTAAAACTGCGGTGAAACAGGCTTTTTGCCGTCCTCGGGTAGGGGGTGTGGCGGTAGGCAGTGAGTGTTTTGCAGGCGTTTTTGCCGAACGTGTGTTCACTGACTTGGCGGCTGTTCACCCACCAACTCGCAGCGGCCGAGGAAGTTTGCCGTGGCGTCAAGAGCGACGCCCTTGCCGCTTTCGGCCCACACCGGATACGCTGCGAGCAGGAAAGAGCTACCATCCGATCAGGTTTTGGACCATTATTGTCCTCCTGAGCGTGTCTTGAATGGTTGCTTCACACGGCATGGCGGAGGCCAAATTCAAGGACGGAGTCCAGCCGTTGAGGGCGGCATGGGTGCATTTGGTTCCGGCCGGAGGGCCACGAGCGGATAAATTGAACGAGGAAAATTTGATATGTCAGAGTCGAGAATCGTCGCAAAAAAAGAAGTTGAAAAGCAGCTCGGGGAACTCGCGACACCGGCAGAAGACGTCGATATGGATGTTGCTGAGACCCAAGAATGGCTCTCGTCGCTTGATTACGTCTTGAAGAGCAAAGGTCCTGACCGGGTTCGCTTTCTAATCGAGCAACTTCGGGATCGCGCCGCTGAGGAGGGCATCCGGTCGTCTGAGGACACCAACACGCCCTACGTCAACACAATCCCGATCAAAGACCAACCCGCTTTCCCGGGCAACCGTGAGCTGGAGCGGCGAATCAAGTCGATTGTTCGGTGGAACGCCATGGCGATGGTGGTTCGTGCCAACAAACGCGGGGGTGGTGTCGGTGGTCACATCAGTACCTTTGCCAGTAGCGCAACGCTCTATGAAATCGGATTCAATCACTTTTTCCGCGGCCGCGGCGAAGATGGATACTCCGGCGATGCGATCTACTTTCAAGGTCATGCTTCGCCAGGGATGTACAGCCGAGCATTTTTGGAAGGTCGATTGACCGAAGAGAATCTCGAGAACTTCCGCCGCGAACTGCGACCGGTGTCGGGACTCAGCAGCTACCCGCACCCTTGGTTGATGCCCGGATTTTGGGAATACCCAACGGTTTCTATGGGACTCGGGCCCATCATGTCGATCTACCAAGCACGTTTCAATAAATATCTGCGGGATCGAGGACTGAAAGACACCTCGCAGCAACGTGTTTGGGCGTTTCTCGGGGACGGCGAATGTGATGAGCCAGAAACGCTGGGAGCGATCGGGCTCGCCGCGCGGGAAAAGTTGGACAACTTGGTGTTCGTCATCAACTGCAACCTGCAACGACTTGACGGCCCGGTTCGGGGCAACGGCAAGATCATTCAAGAGCTCGAAGGAATCTTCCGCGGTGCGGGCTGGAACACCATCAAAGTCGTTTGGGGAGATGACTGGGATCACCTGCTCGCCAAGGATACGTCGGGGTTGCTCGTCAAACGAATGAATGAAGTCGTTGATGGTCAGTACCAGAAGTACACCGGCATGCCCGGCAGCTACATTCGTGAACACTTCTTTGGGAAGTACCCCGAACTGCTGAAACTGGTTGAAAACTACAGCGACGAAAAGTTAGAAAAGCTGCGTCGGGGTGGTCATGATCCTGAGAAGGTCTATGCGGCTTACAAAACGGCTACAGAGATGAATAACGGGCGGCCGACCGTGATCTTGGCCAAGACGGTTAAGGGCTACGGACTTGGCGAGGCCGGTGAGGGACGAAACGTCGCCCACAACCAGAAGAAGATGAATGAGGAAGAGCTGCTGGAGTTCCGTACTCGATTCGGCATCCCAATCAGCGACGAAGAAGTCGGTCAGGCACCCTTCTATCGACCGCCAGAGAACAGCCAGGAAATCCGTTATGCGAGAGAGCGTCGCGAAACGCTAGGCGGATCGATGCCGAGTCGACCCACGTCGCATCCCAAGATGGAAGTTCCGACGCTTGATGATTTCAGAAAAGTCATCAAGAAGTTGGAGAACAAAAACATCAGCACCACGTTTGCTGTGGTGCAAACGTTGGTTGCCATGTGCCGCGACAAGCAGATCGGTAAGTACATGGTTCCCATCGTCCCTGACGAGTCAAGGACGTTCGGGATGGAAGGCATGTTCCGGCAGTTTGGCATCTACGCACACGGCGGCCAGCTTTACGAACCGGTCGATTCTGAATTGGTGACCTACTACAAGGAAGCCAAAGACGGTCAGATCCTCGAAGAAGGAATCACCGAAGCGGGGTCGATGAGCAGTTTCAATGCTGCCGGTACGGCCTACAGCTTGCATGGAATCAATATGATTCCGTTCTACATCTACTACAGCATGTTCGGTTTCCAGCGGATCGGTGATTTGATCTGGGCTGCTGCCGATATGCGGGCGAAGGGTTTTCTGGTCGGTGGAACCGCTGGTCGAACCACGCTCAATGGTGAGGGCTTGCAGCACCAGGACGGCCACTCACTGCTGAACGCTATCGCCTTTCCGACCGTTCGCGCATACGACCCTGCCTTCGCTTATGAAGTCGTGGTAATCATCGCGGAAGGTTTGAAGAAAATGTATCAGGAAGGTGAAGAGTGCATCTACTATCTCATGGCTGAGAACGATCCTTACGACCATCCTGAAATGCCGGAAGGTTGCGAGGACGGAATCATCAAGGGCATGTACAAGTACCGCAGCCAAGAAGTAGATTCGCCGCGGGCACGCGTGCAACTATTCGGTAGTGGAGCCATTCTTAACTGCGCCCTCAAAGCACAGGAAATGCTTGCTGAGAAGTACGGGATCGCCAGCGACGTTTGGAGTGTTACCAGTTACACCCAATTGCGTCGTGATGCCGCTTCTTGCGAACGTTGGAACATGTTGCATCCAACCGAAACACCACGCCAAGGTTACGTGGAACAGGTCCTCGATGGTGTTGAAGGGCCTTTCATCGCCGCCAGTGACTACGTCCGCGCCCTCGCCGAACAGTTGTCGCCGTTCATCCCCGGTGACTACTTTGTGCTCGGGACCGATGGCATGGGACGTAGCGAAACACGCGAAACCTTGCGGAGACACTTCGAAGTTGACGCCGAGTCGATCGTGATCGCAACGCTCAGTCGTCTGGCCAAAGCAGGCGTCTTGACACCCAAAGATGTTCAAGACGCGATCAGCGAAATTGGTTATGACGCAGAGAAGATCGACCCTTACTACGCGTAATCAACCCAATCCATTTGTAATCCACTGTTAACTGCAAAATTGCAATCCGTATGGCTACTGAAGTAAAGCTGCCCGAATTGGGCGATGGAATTGAATCCGGCGATGTGTTGGAAGTGTTTGTCTCCGTTGGTGATGTGATCAACGAGGGGCAAGATATCATCGAGATGGAAACGGACAAAGCAACCGTTCCTGTTCCATCATCTGTCGCTGGAACGGTGACGAAAATCTTGGTTGGCGAGGGAGACACGGTGCCGATTGGCGGTGCTTTGCTAGAAGTTGACGCAGCCGAGGCTGCTGCCACGCCTCAAGCTGCCCCAGTCGAAGCAACCCCAGTCGAAGCAACCCCAGAGCCCGCAGCACCCGTGCCCGCAGCACCTGTGCCTGCTGCACCAGAACCCGCAGCACCAGAGCCCGCAGCACCAGAGCCCGCAGCACCCGCCGAGCCAGTGGCTTCGGTTGCATCTGCGGCCACAGCACCTGCTCCGGCAGTCGCACCCGCTGCAAATCTGCCCGCATCTGCAGGTGTGATCCCTGCTGGCCCTGCCGTCCGTCGCTTTGCTCGCGAAGTTGGCGTTGACCTCAGTGGTGTTGCCGGCAGCGGCGAACGCGGTCGCATCACTCGGGAGGACGTTTTGTCGGTGGTTCGTTCGGCCAACCAGACGGCTCGTGGTGCGGCAGCTTCTGCCACATCACAAACAGCCAAAGCGGAAGCTTCTGGAACGCAGTCCGCGACAGCCAGTGCCCCGGTGGCGAGTGCGGAATCCTCGGTCGCCGATCTGCCTGGGACGGTCGACCAAGACGATTTTGGACCGATCCGTGTTGAGCGGATGAGTAAGATTCGCAAGACGATCGCTCGTCAGATGCACACCAGCTGGTCCACAGTCCCCCGCGTAACCAACTTTGATGACGCGGATATCACCGACTTAGAACATCTGCGGCAAACCAGCAAAGAGGATTACGCTGCTCAGGGTTTGAAACTGACCACGATGCCATTTCTGATCAAAGCAGTTGCGACTGCTTTGAGACATCATCCCGTTATCAATGGTGTGATGGATGAAGCCAATGAACAAGTGATCTACAAAGATTACGTCAATGTCGGAATCGCAGTCGATACCGAGCGTGGCTTGGTCGTTCCAGTGATGCCGAACGCGGATAAAATGGGCGTTCCTGAAGTCACCCGTTCATTAGCTGAAATGGCCGGGAAGGTGCGTGGAGGAAACTTCAGTGTCGGTGACCTGCGAGGCGGTACCTTCACGATCAGCAACCTTGGTGCGATCGGCGGGCAATACTCCACCCCGATCGTGAATGTTCCCGAAGTCGCGATCCTGCTGGTGGGCCGGAGTCGAAAGTTGCCGGTTGTTATGCCGGATGACACGATCCAGCCTCGGTTGATGATGCCGCTAAGCTTGTCTTACGATCATCGCATGGTTGATGGTGGAACCGCTGCCCGGTTCCTCAATGACGTGATCGGTTACTTGGAAGCTCCAAGCCGCTTATTGCTGGCTCTGTAATACGATTGGCATGCAAATTCTTTGGGAGTACCTGCTGGACCAGTGGCGTTTCGTCACACTGGCTTCGGCATTGGTGCTCCTGATTGAGGGGCTGGCAATCCTGTCGGTCTTTCATGCCCTCAAACACGTCCGCACATCGCAAGCTGCCGTCGCTTGGACGACGGGGCTCTTGACCGTACCCTTCTTTGCCCTGCCACTTTATTGGGTCTTTGCTCGCCACCGTTTTGAAGGGTACCGCGAGGCGGTTCGCGAAGTTGGTCAACGCCACGAGCAGTCGATGAGCGCCGTGCAGCGGGAGCTGATGACTCAGCGGTTCGCCCGGAGCGCGCAGCGACGAACCGCTT
>JAQWPZ010000315.1 GCA_029245125.1 Rubripirellula sp. | reverse complement strand
CGAGAGATTGCAAAAGACTAACTTCATTCATGATGGTCTCCCCGTCGGTGACAGCCGACGAAAATTGAAAGATTGCAAAGGGCAGATTCTGCCCTTCGGGAGACCATCTTTCAACTTTCAACAATTTTTCGGACGCTTCCTCAAAATTCCCGCTGGCCAAATTCGCGGTAGCCCCATCACCTGCTTTGACCTGATATTCTGACGAAACCGGCGACTTTGACTCTACGCTGAATCCTGAACGCTTAGCATGAAAATCGATCCACTAAAGATTCCTGACGTCCAGTGCATCTCGACAACGAAGCATGGTGATAGCCGAGGGTTCTTTTCCGAAATCTATGCTCAAAGAGGGTTTCAGGAAGCGGGTTTGGATTGCACCTTTGTGCAAGACAATTATTCATTTTCCGCTGATGCCGGAGTTCTGCGGGGCTTACATTTCCAAAAACCGCCACACGCCCAAGGCAAACTCATCCGTGTCCTGAGTGGTAGCATCCTAGATATCGCAGTCGATCTTCGGGTCGGCTCCCCCTGGTACGGCGAATACGTCACGGCCGAACTATCGGCCAAAAACTGGCAACAACTGTGGGTTCCAACGGGATTCGCACACGGTTACGTCACGCGAGAACAAAACACCGCTGTCCTCTACAAAGTGACAGACTTCTATTACCCAGACCTAGAGAGCGGACTGCGTTGGGATGATTCCGTGTTAAACATTGATTGGGACGTTGATAAGACTAACTTGACGATCAGCGAAAAAGATAAACATCTTCCTTCGTCAACTGATTTCCAAAGCCCATTTGTTTACCAACGCCCATGAGTCGTGCACGCAACTTCCTCGTGATCGGTTCGAGTGGCATGCTGGGACATGCAGTAGTGGAAGAGCTATCGCATCGCGGCTTGCCGTTCACCACGATTCACCGCGAACAACTGGATCTTCTAGACCCGAATTGTCTCGAAAGTATTCCCGCTTCATTTAGCCACATCATTAATTGCGCGGGATACACCCAGGTTGATCAAGCTGAAAAAGAAGAGGAGTTAGCCACCCGCATCAATGGAGATGCGATTTCCGAGCTGGCCAAGTATTGCCATTCGGTCGATGCGACGCTGGTTCATTACAGCAGCGATTATGTTTTCAATGGCTGTCAGAGAGTCCCTTACCGAATCGATCATCCACGCGATCCGGTCAACGCGTACGGGCGTAGTAAAGCGAAAGGTGAGGAAGCCTTGGAATCCTCCGATGCCAGATTTCTGTGCCTCCGAACGAGTTGGCTCTATGCACCATGGGGTAACAATTTCGTGCTCACCATGAAACACTTGATGGAGGAGAGATCATTTTTGAAAGTCATCAATGATCAACAAGGAAGTCCAACAAGCTGCCATTCCCTTGCCCGCGTGACTCTCGACTTGGTCAATTCAGAGGCGACGGGTTTTCATCACGCAACCGATGCCGGCGAGTGCAGCTGGTTTGATTTTGCCCAAGAGATCAAGCGACAACTCAAATACACTTGCGACATCGAGGCATGCACCTCTGCAGAGTTCATTCGCCCGGCAAAGCGGCCCTCGTATTCAGTACTGGACATATCTGCAACCGAAAAAATCACGGGCCCCGCACGAGCTTGGAAAGAAAACCTGCGTGAAATGCTCTGCCGTGTCTCGTGAACTTGCAAGGCATCGGGACGCAGGCAGACCTACGACGGCCACGAATCGACATCGAACACATAAAGCCGATCAAATCAAAAACACCTTGACCGCTCGATAAACCACAATTCGCAAGCCACTTGCCAACCTAACGCTGCACAAAGCCACGTAAGTAGCTAACCTTTGTGGTTGAATCTTTGAAACGTTAACGTCTGCCAAGCTCAAACAGTTCTTCACTCTGGATGTTCCGATGCGTCTGCTTGTTGTCATCCCGCACTACTTTAGACGCAGCGAAGAGGAAAAAACGACATCCGATCTGGCGAACCGACACGGTTCGACTTCGGGACAAGTCGCGGCGAGGACTCATTCACTGCGGCGATGCATTCACTCGCTGCACCAATCCGTAGGCAACTCGCAAGCAATTATTCGTCATGTTGATCGACGTGTCGAACCAGCGAATGAGGCGTATCGCCATGAAGTCCACATCGTGGTCGTCACAACCGGCGGATCACACCTCATTGAACAGGCAAAAATATCCGAGAACCTAATTCATCAATTTTCTGTCGAGGACAATCCGCAACACCTTGGTTTTTTAGCCCAACGGGTCTTACGAGACCGCTGGGGAAACTACGACTACTACTGCTACATGGAAGATGACTTAGCAATCGAGGACCCTTGGTTTTTCGAAAAGCTTCGCTGGTTCAACTCTTATGTCGGTGATGAAAAGGTTCTGCTGCCTCAACGATTCGAGCGATCGGAGGACCATCGTTATAAGAAGGTCTATCTCGATGGTGATTTGGCAAAGCGGGTGACCGAACCATTTCAAAACATTGATGAGATGCCGGAACTAAAGAGCGAGGTTCTAGGTCGTCCTGTCCGCTTCACACGCCCATCGAATCCCCATTCAGGCTGTTTTTTCCTGAATGCCAATCAAATGCGACACTGGATCGACCAGCCGTATTTTGAGCCGATCGACACCAGTTTTATCGGCCCTCTCGAGAGTGCCGCCACGCTAGGCGTTATGAAGACATTCAACATCTACAAACCGGCACTCGAAAACGCCTCGTTCTTTGAGATTGAGCACGCCGATCGTCGCTTCATCTCGTTGATTCGCTTTGCAGATCAATGAACGCTAACACATCTCGGGCCATCTCTGCATCGCAGCTGCCGAGATCATCAAGACGCCGCTTTTCTAACTTTCTTTTCGGCTTCGTCCAGCATCTCTAAAAAGTCTTCATTCTGCTGCAATGGCGAGAAATCAAGATCGGTGCTGCGAAGCGATTCGAAGTCATGAAAGCCAAGATCGATCAGATCGCTGGTCAACGCGATTGCTTTCTGAATCGCTTCGTTTTTCGCCGCCTCATCTTTTGCATGCTGGCTAATAAACGCATAGCCCACCGCCGCGTATCCACAATTCATGATTTGCGATCGGTCACTCGCTAATTCGGCGGCGATCGCCGCGGCCGAATCCACCTCTCCGGCGCGGGCCAGGATTTTCAACAACATTCCCTTCGTATTCACGTTTTCCGATTTCAGCAAAAGTTCGCGCTGCAGCTCCTCTGCACGTGAATACTGATCGGATGGGTCTTGGTTGATTATCTGTTGCGAAACACCCAACCAATAATACGCATCAATCGCTTGGGAGCGGATGCGTTGATCGTCACTACGATCAAGCAGCTTCTCAAGAGTGGTTGTCGCTTGATCCAACAACTCAATGGCCTGAGGGGCCCGGTTGATTGACAAGTATTGGCGAGCGAGCGTCTTTTGATCCTTGGCCGCATTGTGCATATTCGGCAGATTTGAATTACTTTCTGCAAACTGCAGTTGGATCTTCAATGCTTCACTACTTGCTTGCAGCATTTCTTCTGTTTTGCCCGCGTTTTCGTACACGGCACTCAGCACCGAAAGCGCTCCACCAAGTTCAGCCAACGCATCGTCACTGTCTGGATGCTGAGCAGAGTAAGCACGCCGCGCATCCACATTACGAATCCCATACCCTAGCGCTTGATTGGGATTACCTAACGATTGATAGATACGAGATAGTTTCCCATAGACTTCAGCCATGCTGGCTTGCGTCAGCTCCTCGCTAAACCCCTCGCTTTCGGCAAAGTACGCTTCCCGTTTCTTTTCAACTTCCAGGTATTGCCTCTCGGCATTCCTCAAGTCACCGAGATTTCGATAGGTATCGCCGAGCGCCAAAGCAATGTCCATCTCGCTGTTCGCAGCGTTGGCAAGCGTTCCATTTTGGTTGAGAGCAATCAATTGTTCCTCGGCCAACAATAGCTTCTCGAGCGCCTGCTCATAGGCACCGGCGTAGAGATAAATCTGCCCTAATTGCAGTGCCCCCGATGCAGCCAAGGTACTGCCCACGTCGTTGGCATACCGCTTTGTATGGATTTCCTCGACGCCCCCCAGGATCGTATTGATCATACTTTCTCTTAGCGGCAACAACTCTGGCTTATCCTGGAAGAAGTCTTTTGTTTCATACAAGATCAGCCGGCTGGTATCGAGCGCCAGCTCTGCCTGATCCTCAGCAATTTCTGCATATTCCGCGGCTTTCGTGGCATTCGCTTTAGCGATCTCTGCGTTTGCCGCTGCAGTCTTGGCGTTTTCCTCAGCTTCTTTTCGGGCAACTGCTTCGGCGTTCTTTTTTTGATTGATAATGACCGACGCGATCGTCCCTCCGAGGCACAAACAGATCATCAGGCTCGCAGCAACCCCCGATAAAACGGCAACGCGAGGATTCCGCCGACACCACTTCCTCAGCCGCTCAAACTTCGTGATTGGCCGAGCAATGATCGGCGTGCCGTTAAGATAACGCCGTAATTCGTCAGCAAATTCACCAGCCGTTGCATATCGTTTTTCAATATCCTTCTCCAAGGCCTTCAAGCAGATCGTCTCCAAGTCCTTCTCGATTCCGACTTGCATGGTGGAAGGGGGTACCGGATCCGTCGTGAGCATGGCTTGCACGGTTTCCAGCGGACTAGGGCCTTTGTGAGGTGGACGACCGGTCAACAAAAAATAGAGCACCGCCCCCAACGCATAAACATCCGTGTGTGTGCCAATGCGTTCCATTTCCCGAGCTTGCTCAGGTGCCATGTAACCGGGGGTCCCCAAAATCACGCCGGCACGCGTTAGGTCATCTCCTTCATCATCGTCCAACCGCTTCGCCAAGCCGAAGTCGGCAACCTTGGGAGTACCGTCAGCGGCGATCAGAATATTCTGCGGCTTCAAATCGCGGTGCAGAATCCCTCGCTCGTGCGAGTAACTAATCGCGCGGGCAACCGGCAACAAAATTTCCGCAGCGTCGCGCGGTGACATGGTGGTTTGAGCAAGCAACTCCGACAGTGATTCGCCATCAACAAATTCAAGCGAAAAGAATGGGGCTCCGCGATGTTCACCGACTTCATAGATCGAGACAATGTTCGGATGAGTCAAGCTGGCGGCTGATTCAGCTTCCATGCGGAAGCGGGCAAGTTGAGTCTCATTGGCGTTCGCACCGATCAAGATCATTTTGATCGCGACCATCCGAGCCAACGGGGTATGGTAGGCCTTGTAAACGACCCCCATCCCACCTTTCCCCAGGATGCTGATAACTTCGTAGTCATCCGGGGCGTCCTCCAACGCATCAATCACCCCCGGTTCACGGTTTGCCGCGTTCTTATCACGCACCGTTTCCAAAGCTTTGGATTCCGTCGTCTGCTCGGTGCTGGCATCCGCGCGACTTCCTCCCAATGAAACCCGCGGTGCATGCTTTCGGGACGAGCGCCCCGTAACCTTGGCAGAATCCCCCAAGGAAACCTTGGGGGAAGGGCTCGCAGCGTTGGTTGTTGACGCCGATTGATCCATCGTCGCGCCGTCTACCGAATCACTCGCAAATGTGTCCCCCAGATGTTGGAGGGAGGGTGCGTCGATCGTGTGCTCAATTGTTTTCTCTTTGCCAATCTGCAGCCCCTGGGTTTCCATCGCAGACGCAGCTGTGCGATCCAGATCTGATGACTCGATTTCTTCGGTCTGGTCTAGCTGGGGCGTTACCTGAGCCAAACGAAGCTTGAGAGAAGCATCAAATTCTTTAATCAAGTCGAGCAGCATCTCCTCTGAACCGGGAGACGGATTGCTTGGCGTCTCACGGAGAATTTCTCGTATCTGCATCGAGATCCGCTCGACAACTTCGTTGGCAACTACATCACCAGATTTCGAATCAGACATCTACCGACCTTCCTAACATTGAAGTTCGAACGCGGTTATCGAACCATTCCATGAGCACGTAATTATTTTCTTCGCGAGTCACGAACTCACTATTTTCCAATTGAGCGGTAAACCGACTTAGCCATTTTCCGCAATTTCGCTTCATCCTTATCGATCTTTCCATCACCATCTCGGTCATAGATTGTCGTAAATCCTGTCTCATCATCTGCTTGATCAGTGAGGCGATTGGTCGCCAACAAGACCTGCATCACCGTCATGTCGGATCCATCTGCGACACCAAACGCTCTGCCGTTGCATCGAACATTAATGACACGCACCCCTAGGCCCGTATCACTCACGTCGAACCTGTATTTCTCGCCAAGGTCGCCTCCCAAATTGCGATTGGTGAAGTAGACATTGAACGCGGTTGCCATGAACCTCGCATCCAATTTCCCCGACCCTTTGGATTTCTTTGATTTGTGGTAGAAGAAATGCCTTCGATAAAACTTGACCAATTGCTTGTCAGATTTCCCTTCCAGGGAGTCGCCAAAAATATTGCCAAAGTTTGTCGACAGCCACTTAGCCAGATCATCGCCTCCGGCTTTCATCAGCGAACGCCCCCGCCTGCCCTGCCAGAATCCGATGGAGGCCGTTTCGCCCCGTTCCACATCTCCGCCGATCTCTGCAAACATGTAATCATGTGCGTCAGTGGCCTGCAGTTGCACTTGCATGGTGTCGTTGGCCACCACGCTACCGCCTAACGAGCCCAGCAATTCGATGCCATCGGTGATACCGGTTGGTTGCTGCTGAACGAATCGATATTCGCCTGGATGAAGATCTTCGAATAGGTAAAGACCGCCATCACTCGTCAGCGAGGTGATGGCGTCACCATGAGCGTCCAGAACCGGTTGCCCGGTCGAGTCCTGCAATTCGATGGTGACAAAATCGATCCCCGGTTCGTTGGCTTGCATTTCGCCATCCTCGTCGATGTCGACAAAGACAATTCCGTCAAGACTTGGCAGGTTGACGACATTGACAGTGACTTCGGAATCGTCACTTGCTCCGTCTTTGTCGGTCGCCCGCACCACCAGAGAAAATGTCTGTATCTGCTCGAAGTCGACCAATTCAGGATTCGACACCGTGATCACGCCACTTTCGGGATCGATCGCGAACGGTCCCTCCTCGGTAAGATCGACGATGCTGAACTGAATCGCATCGTTCCCTGGATCTGACACCGCGATGGCCCCGACCGCTGCCCCAGACGTTGGATTTTCTACCAGACTGACAATCAGGTCGTCCGCAACAGGATTGGCGTTATCGACTGTCACCGACCGATCGCCGGTTGCAGAACCCCCATCATCGTCTGTTACGGTGAGAAATATTTTGTAGACCGCATTGTCATCCGGCGTGAAATCCCAGGTCGCGCCCGTCCCCGTCGCAAAGTCGACCGCAGCCACAGTCGGGTCAGCCGTTTTGGTTACCCGCCAGCTAAAGACGAGTGCCTGTTGGTCGGCAGCGACGTCGCTGGCAACCCCAGTGACTTCTATTTTGGTGCCTTCCACGAGGGGATTGGAATCAGCAATCTTGATTTCACTGATGACTGGAGCGAGATTTTCAACGCCGATCTCGGCATTTGCTTCATTCGATGCGTTCGAACCATCGGTAACTCTCAACGCAACTTTCCAAGGGGTTTGCAACGGCCCATCAAGCCCGACGGCATTGAAGAACGGCTTGATTCCGACCTCGTCACCCCGCAACGCATCCAATCCTGTTTCACCGAAGATGTTGTCGCCATCCAGATCCCATTGGAAAGTCAAATCTTCCGTGTCTTGTTGATCATCCGTGCTCAGACTGGCGTCCAGTTCAACGGTACCACCTTCACCTACGGTATAGGGACCACCAGCCTTTGCCACCGGTGGCGTATTCAATCCCTCGATCGTCACAACGAATGTGTCGGTCATTGAGCCGCCGTCATCGTCCATGACTTTCACGCTGACGGTGTAATCACCATCACGGTTGTAGTCATGTTCTAGACCGAATGATCGCTCAATCGCATCGATGGCAAGTGTGGACTCACCGGATCCATCGCCATAATTGACGACGGCCGTAAATTGGTCGTCCCCCGGATCTTGGAATGAGACGGGGCCGCGTTTGAGAGTCGCCAATCCAGCGACAGAAGAGGAGTCATCTCCTAGGATTTCGTCATTGCCAAGATCAAAAGTTGGACCGACATTTTTCACTTCAATGGAAAGCAGCGACGTCGCCCGAGCACCACTCAAATCAGTCGCAACGACTTTCACATCGACGTCTGCATCATCGCTGGCAAGCCACACAATCGAACCATTTTGCGGATCGATTGAAAGCCCAACGATCTCATGCGGCGTACCATCGACCGCTTCCAAAGAATAGGTAACAGCATCCAGCGGGTCATCGGTGGCGGTGGCAACAAGGTTCAGTGTTTCCCCCTCGTCCACAGTCACGGCCGAGACAACACTGAGGACCGGTACGTTGTTAAGAATCTCCTCAAACAGACCAGCAGGTCCTTGGAATGTGTCATCAGTACCGTCGCTGGCAACCACCAGAGTTTTGCCACTCGATCGCCTGATCGTATCGGCTCCCTCACCCGGAATAATCACATCAGTTGATGACTCGCTGGAGATTTGCGAATCGAATCGATAGATCAATAGCTCGTAATCTCCGGTATCCGTATCGTCACAGCGGATGTCACCTCCCGTCACGTTGTCGCAGAAAGCCGCGGCGTCAAAATCAGGGACGTAGGCCGGGAATTCCTCGATGCCAAAGTTGAACGTATCTACTTCGACGTAGTAGGTACCAGTCTCCGGAAATTGGACGTCAATCAAAATCGAGTCGGTTGGTTCAAAACCGTCATCATTGAACGCACCGAAGGGGCTGCCGTAGTAATCGACTTTATTGCCGAGGGAATCGTAAACACGCAGCAGCGAATCGATCTGGTTGGGGATACGAGTTCTGAGGCTGACCGAGTAGACTTCGAAGGTGATCACGTCATCCTTCAATGCGGTGAACGAATAGAGATCGTTTTCGCTTTTTCCGTTGACCTCGTCGATGGAACCAGTCACGTTGACCGCTGATGCAGCGTAATGCGCACGATTCAGATTGGTGTTTGTGTTCGGCACAACCAACGGCTGCAGGTCGCCCAAAGCTTGCACCGCGTGATCCACACCGTTGACTACCAGTGTTCCCGCTTTCTCTGCGTCGGACCTTTCTTTGACGGTGAAACCTGTTTCAAAGAAGGCAAGCTTCAACGCCTCTCGTGGACCGAAGTAAGGATTTTGCAAAGCATCATTGATTGTTGTTTTTACCGACGCGGGAGAAGCCAGCAGGTGATTGGCCGTTTCATCCGCTGTTGCCGGCAAGAACCCTTCATAACTTGGCGTGAACGCAGCGGCTCCCAAGCCGGAAAACACTCCATCGCCAGGATTACCAAAGGCGTCATGGTGCCTGAGCCCGTAAGTATGCCCCAATTCATGTGCCGCAATCGTTGAAGACAACGCAATGAAGTTGTCAGGTGTACCAGGAAGTTGGTTTGGTTGATCACCAAGGAATCCGTTCACGTCGACCTGAACGCTTCCGCCACGCGTCACATCACGCCAACCAATACGATCCGCCACACCCCCGGAGAAGGAGATTCCGTTAACGGTCGGTGGACTATTGAAATAGATCGTGATGAAAGCTTCGTCGGCCGGTTTCTCAAGTGAGACCTCGACGTCGAACTGCGAAAAATCTTCTCGCATTCTCTGTTGGATGCCAGCAATCTCGTCCGCAGTGTAAACATGATCGCCAGGATCGGTCTGTGAATCAAAATCCAAATAGACGAACTTTGTGCGTGCTGCTAACAGATCGTCGTTCCCACCACCACCAACCAACGTGTCCGCACCAGCTCCACCAACTAAGCGACTATCTCTCGAGTTACCAATCAGGACATCGGAATAAGTTGTTCCAATCACATTTTCTAACGACGTATCCGACGAGAACTGCAGGTCAAGATTTTCAGTGACTGTTTGGCGGGTGGTCAAGCGAAGATCAACCGTGACCCCCGTGTCCAATCCATAGAAATCAAGTGTATCGGCTGATTCGTCGGCTACCTCTTCGATCTCATCCAAGCCGAGGCTGTCATTGACCGTGCCAGCATACAGATAGGTATCGTCACCAACTCCACCGACCAGTGAGTCGTCGCCCTGCCCGCCCTCGAGCGTGTCGTTACCGGAACCACCTAGCAGTGTGTCATTGCCGCCGTTGCCAACCAATCCGCTGTTGCCTTGGAAACCAGTTGCGTCCAAACGGTTCGGACTGTCTCCACCAATCAAGGCGACCTCAGCCACATCGGTGAGGGTTGCAACCACCACGCCATTTTTAGAAATGGTGGCCAAGTTGCTCGATGCCCCTGTCGCAGCAGTAATGACATCGGCATCGGATTCAAAGACGACCATGTCCATCGCGGTGGTCCCCGTCACCGCCGAGTCACCATAAACCTTCAGATCCCAAGCTTCGTCGCTGACGATGATTAGATCATTACCTGATCCGCCGAAGACTGTATCTCGAAGTCCACCGCCACCCCCGAGCGTGTCATCCCCATCCCCACCAGAAATCGAATCATCATTGCCCGGCCCTCCGAAGACGGAATCGTCACCGCTGCCACCCAGCAGACTCACCTCGCCACCGAGGGTCGCCCGCAAACTGTCGTCGCCCGCGCCACCAAAAACAGTATCGCGACTCCCTTCGCTGATGATCGTATCGTCACCTAACCCACCACCGATCGATGCGTTGCCTCCGTTGCCACCAAAGATCGAATCGTCACCACCGCCACCATCGAGAGTGTCATTCTTCCCCTGACCTGTAATGCTGTCGTCACCAGCACCCCCGAAGATCGAATCTTGATCGCCTGGTCCCGACAGAATCGTGTCATTGCCATCACCACCATCAATGGACTCGCTGCCACTCGATCCCCCGAACACGGAATCGTCTCCATCCCCGGCTTCGATGACATCAACCCCCTCGCCGGCTTGAATACTGTCGTTCCCCGGCCCCCCAAAAATCGTGCCTCGGGGAATCGTCAATGTCGATGTACCTGCCGTCACGATCAGGTCGTCACCTTCACCGCCGTCAACTAGATCGCGGGTCCCAGTTCCGAAGATGGTATCGTGGCCCACACCTCCGCGAAGCGTATCACTTTCAGTACTACTTCCCTCAATCAGGTCATTTCCGGGACCGCCAAAGACGGAATCGCGGCCACCACCGACTGCTTTGATCGTGTCGTCGCCAGCTCCACCATCGATTGAATCGTTGCCTGCTGGGCCACCGAAGATACTGTCGTTTCCTTCGCCACCGAGAATGCTGTCACCGCCGCCACTTCCATCGGCAACCGGCTTGCCACCACCGACGATCGTATCGTCACCGCTTCCACCGGAGAGCGAGTCATTTTGCCCAGGGCCACCAAAGATGGAATCATTTCCGGCGCCCCCATCGATCACTTCATTCCCGCCGTCTCCGCCCACAATGGAATCATCACCGTCACCGGCGTGAACGGTATCCCCCATGCCCCCGCTAACGATGCTGTCGTTACCCGGCCCGCCAAAGATTGAATCAGCATCACCGGCGGTGCTGGTGATGGTGTCATCTCCACCGCCACCTTGAAGCGAGGTCGAACCTTTTGAACCACCGACAATCGCGTCATCTCCGTCGCCACCGTCGACGACTTCATTGCCACCGGAGGAGACAATCGAATCATTCCCTGGACCACCGAAAATACTGTCTCCAGTACCGCCCGAGGCAATCGTATCATCACCGTTGCCACCCCTGACCGATTGCTCGCCGCCGGAACCAAGCGTGATGGAATCATCACCTTCACCTCCATCGACCGTTCCCGCCCCGGAGCCACCGACTGACTGGATAACATCATTGCCCGGTCCACCGAAAATCGTATCCTTGCCAGCCGCACCCGCACTGATCGTGTCGTCACCGAGACCGCCAACGATTGACTCGTCCCCTAGACCACCAAAGATCAAATCGTTGCCGTCTCCACCATCGACCGAATCACCCGCCATACCGACCGAGATGTAATCGTCCCCGTAACCACCGAAGATTGAATCAGCAGCACCATCGACTGCGGTTGAGCCGATAATCGTGTCGTTTCCGGAACCACCATCGAGAGATTCGTTCCCCTCGCCATGACCGACAATGCGGTCATCGCCGTCGCCGCCACTGACCGTATCACCACTGCCGCCCGCGACAATACTGTCGTTACCGGGACCTCCGAACAGCGAATCGTTTCCGTCTCCACCAACCAGACTGTCGTCGCCGGATCCACCGTCAAGCGACTCCCTACCCGCGCCACCACTGACGATCGAGTCATTACCGCTCCCACCAAACAGGCTGTCACCGATTCCACCACCACTGGTAATCGTGTCATTGCCATCGCCACCGATGACCGAGTCATTGTCTCCGTCACCGCTGGTAATCAAATCGTTTCCGGTGCCACCGTCAATTGAATCGTTACCACCAGGGCCACCAAAAATACTGTCCGACCCTTCTCCCCCCAGCACGGTATCGAAACCGCCACTGGTAACGATGCGGTCATCACCGCCGCCACCAAACAATTGATTAGAAGCATCGCTACTGACTAAAAAGTCTTTGAAATTCGAACCGATGACGTTTTCGAATGTTCCTTCCAGTGCGATGCTGCCGGTTGAGTGAACCGTTTGTGGAACCCCGTTGTCGATGCGCAGATCCAGGGTAATTCCATCAACCGTCCCGGACCCTTGGGAAACCCCACTAAAGTTCAGCGTGTCAGTTCCACCACCATCCTTGATCACTTTGTCGCTGAAACTTCTGAAGAACAGGACATCGTTCCCAGTTCCAGAATCGATCGTGTCATCTCCACTGACGCTGACGATCGAATCACTGCCATCCCCCGTGTTAATGGAATCGTGCCCACCCCCGGTGATCACAACATCATCGCCCGATCCGGATGAAAACGAATCGTTACCTTCACCAAGGTCGGTTTCGACATTGGTATTTGACTGCACGTTCACCGAGTCAGCCCCGCCCCCTGTCGCCAGCAAGATACGATCGAATTGTCCCGCGACCGTCGTGGATCGGCTGACCCCACCAGTTGTCTGAGAAAGAACGATGCCGCTAGGAGTCTCCGTAATTTGCACTTCGTTATCATTTCCATCGAGCACGAAGTACTCGACAGTGCTGGTTCCTTCGCCGCCGTCGTCATCCACCGTACGGAGCGAGACGTTCAAATTCTCGGTTGGCTTGGGGACTGTAATCGACGGAATCTCCTGCCCCCCAAGTACTGTCCCACTGGAGAAGAGCACTCCATCGAGAACCCATTCATACGACTGGGAATCGAGAATACCTAGATCGAGCAGGTCTGCGCGCAGTGTGACATTGGTACCGTCATCCCCATCGTGGCGAATCCCGATCTCGGGAACAAAATTCGGAACTGCAACCGCGATTTCTACACTGCTAAGATCAATGCCATCAAACACCGAGATGGTGACGACATAGTTGTCGTCCTGCCCATCTGGATCGTCCAGATAAACATGCTGAACATTTCCAAAGCTTCGCGCTGCTTGTTCGATCTCGATCGTCGTCACCGTCTCGTCGCCAAAATCGAACGTAATCTGATGTTGATCAGACAAACCGGCATCGAAAAAAGTGCCGGCAAACGATAAACGAACCCCCTCGGAGACCGCGATCCCGGCGGAGGAAAAGCTGACGTCCTCGGCAAAAATGATGGGAGCGGCATTCGCGACATACAACGTCGCCAAGACAGTTGTCGAAGCATTTCCATCATCGGTAACGGTCAGAATAACCTCGTAGTCCCCATCGTCCACGGGAACAAAATCGAGATAAGAATCAGTTCCTGTAAACAATGACGTTTCATCCTGACTGACTTCCCACAAGAAGGTCAGGGCATCACCACCCGGATCGAAGGCAGTCAAATTCAGTCGGGCCTCATCTCCCTCAACAACATTTTCCGGCAATACGATCGTTGCCGTTGGTGCGATGTTTAGCACTTCTGCCAACACCTGATCTTCGCTGGTTCCACCGTCGTCATCACTCAAAGTAATCTGAATCTCGAAATCACCATCATCGGCGTATCGATGTGGAACTTCAAAAACCCGATCACCTTCAGGAATGCTGACGATCTCCGATTGACTGCCATCTCCCCAATCAATGATCGCGACATGTTGGTCATTGATGCCAGGATCGGAAAATTCGACACGCAGTGCGGTTTCTTGGCCCTCGCCAATTGAATCATCAGTTAATTCCAGCAGACTCAATGCCGGCGCAACATTATTGACCGTCATAAAGACCGATGCACTGCCAGCAGAAACATCATCCGTCGCGGTGACAACGATTTCATAAAGGTCGAATTCACTTTGCGTCGGATCATCATCAACAAAGACGTGTGATCCTGAAAAGCCCGCCGTATCCACCTCTAGCTCTGCGTTGCCTTCTACGATCGAGTCACCCCAACTGATGCTCACGGTGGGAACGCCGCCCACGAGACTGGTAAAACTACCAGTCAGAAAAATCTCTTGACCTTCATCGACAGAATTAACTTGCTCCCCGTAAACAGCTTCCTCTGAACCTGGATCAACAAGTGTTGTCAGCAAAGTGCTCTCATCAAGCACAGCGACACCGTCTAGCAGAGCCTCAACGGTCAACGAGAACTCTGAAGTGCTCCCCGTCGCGGCGGTCGCAGTGACAGAAACAAATTCGCCATCGATGGTGAAGCCTAAATCTTCGACCAGAAAACTCTTGAACCCGCTGGTGTCGGTCGAGATTGTGGTGGAACCAAGGTAACGTTTTCCCTCGCCATACCCAGAAGAGTCGGCCTCCGCAGAGGCATAAAAATCTAATTCAAAATCACCCACGGAACTCTGCAGGGCACCACTGATGGTCGTCGTATTCCCCGCCACAACCGTCGAGAGCACGGGAAAGTTTTGAATGCCGTCTTCCTCCGTCGGGTCATTCGGAGTGACCGCTGCTTCGCCCCCTTGCCCGACATCAATCCCTAGGCCCAAATTGCTGTAAATGCTGTTACCACGCAAAACCGAAATGGCCGAAGGGTCGCTGATTTGAACACCAATCTGGTTGTAGGCAAGCACGTTTCCCTGGCCAGGTTCGACACCACCAAGAACCATGTCATCGCCAGCGTTGATTCCAACCCCTGCATTCCCCAAACCGGTCAAGCCGGCTTGGTTTGTTCCAATCCAGTTGGATTGAATCGAAACGGAAGTTCCATCGGCCAGTGTCCCCACCAAGACACCGTCGGTGTTGGCGGCGATGACATTGCCTCCCGACTCACCTCCAATGACATTTTCCCCGGCGTCATCGGCGATCCGCACTCCGGCGCCGAGATTCCCCAAAGGAAGCGTGCCACTCACCTCAGTACCAATCCAATTACCCCGCACCAGATTTTCTTGCGTCTCCGCCCCACCGATATAAATGCCATCGGATAGATTCCCGGAAACGAGATTTCGAAACGCCGTGGCGTTCGGACTGTCGAGCGGTGCGCCGATGACATTTTCCGATGAACCGGAATTGATTTCGATCCCATTCCCATCATTCGGAAGGGCAACACGCCCCGTTTCGTCGGTGCCAATTAGATTGCCGGCGACATGGTTGAGATCCGAACTGCCTGTAATCGCAATACCGGCCAGGAAATTTCCGGAAACCACGTTCCGTTCCAATCCATCGCGGACGCCGTCACCATTGGTGCCAATGAGATTTGACAGCGAGCCTGCTCTCAACGAAACGCCGTAGCCATTACTCGCCGCGTTCGTACCCGACACATCAGTGCCGATCAAGTTCCCCGCAACGGTGTTCAACGTGGCTTCAAAGAACACAACCCCGGCCTCATTGAAACCACCAATCACATTGGTCTCAGCCTGATCACCTTGACCATCGCTGTTGGTGCCAATCGTATTGTCGTGAGCTCCATCGGACAGCACGACACCGTACAACGCGTCGGTTAGGACAGTGGTACCATCGGCCGCGAGACCAAGATAGTTGCCCGCCACAACATTGCCTGACACATTCGCGCCACTGAGCTCGACTTCAGCTCCAACACCTTCAATATGCCATCCGGAAATGACGTTCCGTTCGGCAGTATCGGAAACTCCATCCCCATCAGTCCCGATCAAATTTGCTTGCGCCTCGCCGGTCAAACGAATACCAGTTCCTTGGTAGCCGAGTTGCTGTTGCCCAGATGAATCGGCACCGATCAAGTTGCCAGAAACTCGATTGCCACTACTGCTGCCGGTCAGCACGATTCCAGTATCTGAGTTCCCTGAAATGAGATTCCCTTCAACAAGATCATCTGTTCCGTCACCATCAGTTCCGATGATGGTGTTGGACGTGCTGTCGATCCAGACACCAACGATGTTGGACACATCGATCGCTGGATCATTCCCGAAACCAATCTGGTTCGCCGCGATCCAATTATTTGAACCGGCATTGATGATGCGAATCCCGTCGCTGTTTCCGCCGATGATATTGCGTTGACTCTGATTGCCACCAATCTGATTCCTTTCGGATGTGGTATTGAGAAGCTCGATCCCAGAGTTTCCGTTACCGACGAACTGAATTCCTTGTGAATCGGTGCCGATGTAGTTCCCCGCGATAAGATTGTCGCTGGTGTCAACCATGCTGATGCCCGACAGCAGGTTGCCGGAGATCACATTTCGCTGAGAAGGATCAGCCCCACCGATTTGACTGCCATCTGCGTCGACGATGGCGATCCCATGCCCATCATTGGGTTGCGAATCCAGTCCGCTAGAATCCAAACCGATCCGGTTCCCTTGGATCAAGGCATTGCCTGTTCCGGCGACGAAGATGCCATGACTAGCATTTCCTGAAACGCGATTGTCAAAGATCATTGAAACCGCATCAAGCGAATAGACACCACTCCCGTTATCGACAATCACATTGCCTTGGATGGTGACGTCACCTACTCCATTGACGTCAACTCCTTTGCCGGCATTGCCTTGAATGTTGTTCCCGACGCCCGCCGCGGATCCACCGATGACAGTCCCACCGGCACCGGTGTCGACTCGCAAGCCAATTTCGCTCACAACGCCTTGGTAACCGATCGAGTTGTTCTGAACAATGTTCTGATCCGTCCCCGAACCTGAAATCCGAACCCCGGTTTGATTCGGAACAGTGAAACCCCCTACCGATGAACCGATCAGGTTGCCGGCTTGCGCGGTTCCGATCACGTTTCCGGATGCACCGCCATCCACCAATATCAACGGTGTTGCGCTGATCCCCAGGCCATCACTGAGGTCGACCCTCAGACCGATCGCGTTTCCTTCAAATTGATTGGCGTTTGTGCCACCGCCGGTGACGTGAACTCGAGTTAAGAAGTTGCCCTCTTGGGAACTCGGTCCACCGACCTGATTGTTCGATGCGCCAGCTTCTATCCGCAACGCAGATTCCAGAAATGCCGTGTCGCCACTCGCATCAAATCCGACATAGTTACCGAGCAAAACATTCGCGTCACTAATAACCAGCAGATCGCCCGTTACCACATTACTTTCCGACGCCGAGCTGCCGCCAAAAATGTGCTCCCCTTCGCCACCAAGGATGACATCATCCGTGTAGGCCGGTGTGGTAGCGAGTACGAGATTATCGAAGGTTGTGAAATAGTGCGTGTATCGCAACTCAATCAGATTTTCAAATCCAATCAAATCAACCGTCTCACGGACAAAAGCGGTGGATGTGGTGTAAGACTGAGTGACCGTCCCGCCCTCGGCCAACAGACCGATGAACTGCAGCGTCTGAGGACCGATGGCTGAGTTTGCCTCGGAGACTTGCAGCGAGTACGCATCAAACGGTTGACCATCGTCCGGCGTAACCCGGATACCGCCCGGAGTCGAACTGGTCCCTGCCATCCCAAGACTAAACGGACCAGTGAACGTTTGCGTGCCGGTAAAGTTGAAACCGGTTGCCCGTAACGTAAATCCAGACTCGTTGTAAACGGAACCGGCATTGGCAGAGCCACCAAAACCAATCGTAGTCGATTCCGTAAAATCAGCATTCCCGTTCGCGTTCAGCCCTACGGTGTTGCCCACAAAGGTCACACCGGATGCTGGGGTACTTGCCCCGCTTACTTCCACATTTCCAATCACCGTATTGCCTTCGATACGATGATCGATTCCACCGGAAATTGAAATTGCATCCGCAGAGTTGCTCACCACGGCTGTTCCGGTAACGTCCAGCCCAACGTAGTTGCCGACGACTTCATTGGCAGACCCCGAAGCGATTTCGATGCCGTGACCAGCATTGCCAGCGATGACATTCCGGGCACCGCCAATGCTTCCCCCGACAAGGTTGTTGGTCGAACCAGATTCAACCAGGATGCCGCCGAGTTGATTGGCAATCTCCGCGTCACCGGTCGCATTAGTTCCGATCAGGTTGCCACTGATCACGTTGTCGTGTGAATCGATAAGTTGGACGCCGCGCTCATTCCCCGAGATCAAGTTTTGGTCAGCAACTGCGTTACCACCAACGGTGACCCCTTGGGTTTCGAACAGTAGAACCCCAGCGCCACTATTTCCCACCGCCGCCGTTCCGACTGCATTCGTCCCCAAGTAGTTGCCGGCAACAGTAACGCCCGTTGTGTTTTCGATTCGAACTGCGGTCGAGAACCCATGCAACACAAGGCCTCGAATCGTCGAATCAACCGTTCCGCTGACCAATTTCAACCCATCATTGGGTGAAATCATTGAGCTCCCATCGAGCACGATGACTGGTTGATCGACAAAAGAAGGATTCGAGGTGCCATCAATCACGACCGTTTCGATTAGCGCTGGCAACACCGATTGCAACGCAATCGAATGTGGGGCATTTCCTTGGATGTCGAACGCTATCCGATCGGCACCTTGAGACGCATTCGCCGCAACAATCGCGTCGCGCAAGCTCCCCAACCCAGCATCGTTGGTGTTGGTGACCTCAAACGTATTCACGACATCGACAGCCAGCAGTCGACGCGATTCCATTGGTTCAAAAAGCAAGCGGCGGCGTCTCAGCACAGCCTCTTGCTTGGTGCGCGCATTCCGACGAGACCACTTTGTCTGTTTCTTAACCATCGCGGTATTTTCGGCAGGCTCTTTCTACGATTCGCAATTTTTCAGTGCGGCTTCGCGAATCCGCAAGGACCACTCTGGGCCATTGCCAATTGCCAAAGTCAGGAAGCAAAATCCAACGCACGTCGAGACTGCGGCGGACTCTGAAAAGGTGCAAATCGAAGTCTTGGTGGGGCGATTTTTGTGGTAAACAGGTCCGGTGCCAAAGCTTCCCAACGACGACCGTTCGTTGCCGGCAGCAAGCGGAACACCAGATGGCTTCCGTATTCGCCAAATAATATAGTTTTCCCGCACCCCCCCACCGGAACGTATTTACCGCAAAAACTTGTGCTTCGTGGCAGGCTCCGCCATAAACCGCCGCACGACTCCAGAGCTCATGGCCTAAAAAACACCGCCCACAGCAAGATAAATGCCGAAAACGGCCTAAAACCTCCGTGTCGGCAACTTTCGCGCCAGCGGAGACCTTCACTCCCCGACTGGGGCGACAGATACCAGTCAGATCGAAATGCCGCCGTCAACAGACGGCAGCAAACCCCAGCCAACCCGATGGAAAAACTGCAGACCGATCGTGCCGGTGCAGCAGCCCAATCATTCGCCTGCCTGCCAGCCCGAAGCGCATCACGCACCCTCAATATTACTGGGTATCCAACCTCAAGACGCGCTGGTGAATCAAGCTGATCCTGGGCGGTAGGTTGGCTTCTTCGGCAAACGCAAAGCCACGTGTTCCGA
>JAQWPZ010000313.1 GCA_029245125.1 Rubripirellula sp. | reverse complement strand
TTGTTACCCCAGCTACTCAACGCGGTGTCTCGCATCTTCGATTCGATGTCGTATTTACCCCGCAAATTAGCCAACACTGCCATCAATGCGAATGCTTCCTGATCCCGCGGGTTGATTTCCAATACCTTACGAATCAGTAATTCAGCGGCAGCATATTGTTCTCGATCAATTGCGGCGCCAGCTTGAAAGATCAAGCTGGGCTGATGATTGGGATTAAGTTTGAGGGCTGTACTAAGCGCACCAGTAGCCTTTTCCCCATCACTCGGCTCCCAAGCGCGAGCCAGCAGGTAGTGAATCCGAGGATCTTCTTCCTCAAAGCGGAGAGCGGACTGCAGCGTCTCGGCAGCGACTTTAAAATCACCTTTGTCCAACGCCAACTCAGCGGTGGCCAAACGGGCTTCGGTGTGCTGAGGATCGGCATCCAGCACACGGTCGTAAAACATTTCCAGGATCTTCCGACCATCCTCACCTCGCATGGCAAAGTACCGGCCGGCCGCGACCAGGTTATCTCGGCTCGAATAGCGGGTTGGCGAGGCCTGCAGTAACTGCAAAATCTGGTATTTCGCCTCCGCTGCTTCCTCTGGCAGATGGTTGTAATTGAGGACCTCCATCCCCAACATTCGCAGCGTCAAGCTTGTCGGGTATCGACGAATCGCATCCTCGTAAACCTGCTTCGCCTCCGCGTATTTTCCCCGGGTTTTCTGAATATGGATCAATAGCCGCGGCCAACGTTCGTTCCAGATTCCGCGTTCTACTTGAGCGGCCGCCAATGCCTCGGCTTCCTCATATTTACCGGAATTGTAGAGTTTTGTGGCATCATCGAGGTCCGAGGCCAACAGGAACATGGCACCCGAGAAAACGATGCATACCGCCAGGCAAATCCGTCTCATTCTGTTCTCCCTCACCTTGCCCCAACCGCATCGCGGCGGACAACTACCTGTTTCTACTTTCTCTGCAACGCCAGCAGTACAGGACACCGCCCGCGCCGATCAATTCGCGTTATGATGTTGCAGTGTACCGCAGTGGGACTCCCCAGACGCCCCCGAGGTCTTTTTGCCACCGCCCCAATCCCGCCCGATAGGTCGAATTCAGTATGTTTGCACGATTGCTTCCCGGACGATTACCTCGGCGATCGCGGTGCCAAATTGGCCTGATCACCACCGTATTGCTTAGCATCATCCCCCATTTGGTGAACGCTCAAGAGGTTGCCGTGACGGAGCCCGAATTGAAGAAGATCGGAATCATTGGGCTCGATACATCCCACGTCCCAGCATTCACCAAGGAATTTCATCGCGAGCCTCCGAATGATCCCGCCATGGCTGGCTTCCGCGTCGTCGCAGCGTACCCATTCGGAAGTGCTGATATCGAATCCAGCGCCAGTCGCATCCCTCGCTACACCGCCGAAATGAAAGACCTGGGCGTCGAGGTGGTTGACTCGATTTCGGATCTATTATCACGAGTCGATTGTGTTTTGCTGGAAACAAACGACGGACGCCTGCACCTTCCGCAAGCTTTAGAGGTGTTCCGAGCGGGCAAGCCAGTCTTTATCGATAAGCCGACTGGCTCGAACCTAGCCGAAGTGGTCGCGATTTTCCGGGCGGCAAAACACTACGACGTTCCCATGTTTAGCAGTTCTTCCTTGCGATACAGCGACGGAGCACAAGCGATTCGAAACGGAAAGCTCGGTAATGTTCTTGGCTGCGATAGCTTCAGCCCATGCTCCATCGAACCAACTCATGTCGAACTGTTTTGGTACGGGATCCATGGTGTTGAATCACTCTTCACCTGCATGGGAGTCGGTTGCGAAACCGTGACTCACCTCTCAACCGACAAGTACGAACTAGCTGTCGGAACGTGGAAAGGTGGCGGTGTGGGAACGTTTCGCGGTATTCGCGACGGCAAGACTGGTTACGGTGGAACCGCATTCGGCTCCAAAGGCATCTCAGAAATCGGACCCTACGGCGGCTACCGTCCTTTGGTCGTCGAAATCGCCAAATTCTTTCGCTCCGAAAGTACACCGATTGATCCCGCCGAAACCATTGAACTCTACGCATTCATGCAAGCCGCCGAGCTCAGTAAACAACGTGACGGTGCAGCCGTTACCATCAGCGAAGTTCTCAAACGGGCAGAGCAGGAAGCAGATGTTTTGCTGAAGGGCCAACTGAAACCACGATGAGCAGCACCCTAGGCGAAAAGATCTATGCGAAAACAGTTTTCTATCCCACGCTCGCGTGGAATTTTACCCTTGCGCGAATACTTCATCTGAGGCATTGGTGGGATGCGATTGATCCCCACGTGATCGTTGGAGCTTATCCCTTCGCTCGGGATGTTTCAAAAATGCATTCCGAGGGAGTGCGTGCAGTCGTCAATACCTGCGAGGAATATGAGGGGCCCCAGAGTGAATACGAACGTTTGGGAATCGAGCAACTTCGTATTCCCACAACCGATTTCACGGCGCCGTCGTTGGACGATGTTTCCCGCGCCGTCGATTTTGTCCAACAGCATGTTGAACGGGATGAGACTGTTTACATCCACTGCAAAGCGGGTCGCGCCCGTAGTGCTACCGTAGCGCTGTGCTGGCTCATGAAGTACCGCAACCTGACTCCCGATCAGGCACAGGCGTCGCTCTTGAAATCGCGACCCCACGTCCACCGGAATCTGACTGAGCGGCCGGTCGTCCAAGAATTCGCAAAAGCGGTCGGGCATTAGGCGGCTGTCCAAGAAGCGTCAGCCGTACTGCGTTGTGGCTCTCATGTCGTTTGGTCAATCGAATTCGCCGAACCGATGCGAGCAATTGCATCGCCAGCCGTATCAATGATCAAAAACGCTCAACAGACAATTTTTGTCGTCTGTCCATAAGACATGAGGCGTTGCATATTCTGCGAAGTCCGTGGAATGCGCATTTAACGACTCGTTTGCTAGAAAAGTCTTATCGCGGGAAAGCAAAATCCAAATCGAACCAGTACCTGCTAAAGAGCCGCTGTCTTCCTTTTCCACATATCGCATCTCAAGGTTTTGCCGAGCTGCGACTGCCGCGACCACGGGTGCAAGATTGAGTGTCAAATTGCTGATATGAACGGCAATGACTCCATCCGCCTTCATCAAACGGTCGTACATTTCAAACGCTTCCAAAGTCAGCAAGTGAGCGGGAATGGCATCACCCGAAAAAGCGTCTAGCACCAAAAAATCAAAGGCGCGATCTGGAAAACCCTGCATCGAGATTCGTGCATCACCAATCGTCACATCGCAGTCAGCTTGACTATCTCTTAAGTACGTGAATGCAGTATTCGCAAGCTCTTCCACATTCGGATTGATTTCAAAAAAGTCGAACCGCTCCCCCGGGCGGCCAAAGGCAGCGAGTGTGCCGACACCGAGCCCGACCACGCCAACCCGCATTGCTTTTCGCTCACTCAATGCTTCAAAGGCAAGCGAAACGCCGGTCTTTTCGCTGTAGTAAGTCAATGGCGTCATCGCCATGAGTGGTGAATCCGACTGAAATCCGTGGAGTGTGTTGCCGTGATAAAAAACGGATCCGGTTGATCTGCTGGCAGAATCGTATTCCTTCGCCACCGATAATGTTCCGTAAAAGTTGCGTTGGCGAATAATGGTTTCATCATCGCCGAAGGTCAGATCGTTGTATTCAATGCCTAATGCCAACATCACCAACGTATTGGTAATTACACCAAGCCCAACGGCAGGCAATTTCCAATTTTCGGATCCGTCACGAATGATCAAATAAACCGAAAACGCAAGTCCCACCGCGACCAATAACTTCGTTTCGTGAAACGCGGAAAAAATCACGGGGCAGACCACCGAAATCAGAAGTCCTCCCACCGCACCTCCACCAGCAATGCACAGATAAAAAGTAGTCAGGTGATCCGAATTGGGCCGCGATCGATACAGTTCACCGTGGCAGACCTGGCAAAAGCAGAACATCGCCGATACGCCGATCAACGCATACAACATCAGATTGTTGTAGTAAGCCCTCGTCGAAATTCCGATTGCGACAAGGAAGTCGTCCCAAGGCGTCCAAACTTCTGACAGATGAAGCAGGAACGCAACCATCAAACAGCCGCAAGCAAGCGCCCACCAGCGCCGGCCATACCAACGAGGGCTCTCAAAGCTGATGATAAAGGTCACCAAATATAGACTTAATGGCAGCAACCACATCAATGGCATCACCGCCATGTCCGTGGAGATGTGATTGGTCATGATCAGCAAAGATGCCGAACCACAACCCGCCAAGCCAACCCATTTCGCCATTGTTCCGATCGTCGGAGACGTGTGAGATGCTGATGTGCTTCCTGGTTCATTCTTTTGGAATGACGTTCCTGACGAGGCGATCGCGATACCAAGCAGACAGCACAAGACGGCGAAGGCAACAAATCCAATCGACCAGATGGTCAGCTGATCCCGCACACCCAAATTCGGTTCAACCAAAAAGGGATACGACAGCAAAGCAACCAATGAACCGACATTCGATAGCGCGTACAAACGGTACGGAATTTTCCCTGGCTGGACTCGACTGTACCAAGCTTGCAGCAGCGGTGAAGTGGCAGCAAGCAAAACGTACGGTACTGCTACATTCGCGATCAACAACCAAGTGATTACGAAGCCTGGATTCGAACTGCCCCCTAACTCTTGCCCTTCCGCCAACGACAACGGCAAAAACAGGAACGCGCACGAGACAAATCCCAAATGCAGAGCAGCTTGTTTAAGTGGTGAAAATAATCGCACTAACAAGTGGGCGTAGGTGTATCCCACCAGCAAAGCTACCTGAAAAAAAACAAGGCATGTCGTCCAGATAGAATGCCCTCCCCCGAACCAAGGAAGGATGCTCTTGCTAACAACCGGTTGAACCTGAAATAGCAGAAACGCAGAGATTAAGGTCGAGAGACAGCAAAGCAGTCCAAACGAATTCCGTAAGCGACTTTGAACACGCGTCAGAGTGTTGTTCAACGAACCGCGTAAACCAACGTGTGCCTGCAGAGAAGCCATAAGACGTGCCAACGATAAAACTGAGCGACCGAACAAGAACTGCTGAATGCAACAATCGCTCGCGCAATTAATGATCCCCCCGCATTCATCTGATGGAATTTACGCCTTAATCAGCAAACACGTCGAAAAGTCGCTGTAACGCCGTCAGGAAATTCTCACAAAGCCGTAGCGATTCCGACTTTTTGATACGAGCGGTCTTTTTCCTCTTCCCTCGTGCCGTTGTGACACCTGCGGACGCCATCTTGCCAGCCTCGATCCGACACTCTGCACCGTCGGCTTAAGCTTCTCTCCGCCATCGCATTTAGTCTCCATCCCCCATTGCACGGGCAATAAGCATTACAACCCGCAAACACGGTCATTCGTTTGCGTAAAGACCAATTTGCATTAGCACCAGGCGGCCAACGTTTTTCGCTCGCCGCCTCGCAATCTTTGTCGAGTGGAAGCAATCGCAGACGTTGTCATCACCGCAGAAATCTGAGATCCTGCACTTGGCAGGGCATCTGAGAAAAAATCGGACCGAATGGCTCGCAAATCGGTGCTGGCTTGCGATCAGTTCCGGACTTTGACCGCCTTCAGGCAACGAACCATCGAGAGCAACCCAGAATTTCTTTGATCTGCCTTCCCGAGGCGAATCCGGAAGCACAAACTTTGCCCAATCCATCTATGATTGGGGGTTGCGACGAGACGGCATGACACGCCGATCGAATCGCAGATGTCAACATAAGCCCCACGCTCCCCCCACGCTCCCCCCACCTCACGAAGGCGACCATGCCAGTTAAAGCAAACTCCACAGCAGCACTCGTTTTCTTCCTGCTGCTAGGGCTCGGACTTGGCCAGCGTGGAGTCGCAGCGGAGCGGCCCAATATTTTGTTTCTGTTTTCGGATGACCATGCGATCAATGCTATCTCCGCTTACGGAGGGCCACTGGCAAACGTCGCTCCAACTCCAAACATCGATCGACTTGCCCGCGAAGGAGCGGTCTTTCTGAATTCGTTCTGCGCGAATTCAATTTGTGGCCCCTCGCGAGCAAATATTTTGACAGGCAAACACAGCCACAAAAATGGCTTCATGCGAAATGGCAACAACTTTGATCAAAGCCAATGGACCGTCGCGAGAGACCTGCAAAAAAATGGCTACAACACCGCTGTTATCGGCAAGTGGCACCTGAAGTCGAATCCGGTCCACTTCGATCACTGGGAAGTCTTTCCAGGCCAAGGCAGCTACTACAACCCTGTTTTCATTCAATCGGATGGATCACAAAAAAAGTTCAATGGATACGCCACTGACCTAACCACTGACAAAGCTGTCGATTGGTTAGATTCCCGTGACAAAACGAAACCATTCTTTTTGATGTGCCAACACAAGGCACCCCATCGAACATTCGCGCCAGCGTTGCGGCACCTGGGATCATTCGATCAATCGGAAATTCCTGAGCCGGCATCCCTGTTTGATACATACGAAAATCGCAGTCGTACACTCTCGAAAAATGAAATGGAAATTGATCGCCATTTCGACTGGGCGTACGATGCCAAGGTTCGCAAAGATGAGCGCGGTGACGTGACTCTGCCCAAACCCGACCGCTACGGGACGCCGGAGTACAACCGGATGACCAAGCAGCAAAAAGCCGAATGGGATGCTCATTTCGGTCCCAAGAACAAACAGTTCCTAGCGGATTTCAAGGCCGGCAAATTTGACCATCAAGATCTTGTTCGTTGGAAATATCGACGCTACATGCGGAACTATCTAAGCACCGTCAAAGCGGTCGATGAGAGTGTTGGTCGAATGCTGCAATATTTGGATGACAATGGACTCGCGGAGAACACGATTGTCATTTACTCATCTGACCAAGGATTTTTCCTCGGTGAACATGGCTGGTATGACAAGCGTTGGATGTTCGAAGAATCATTTCGCATGCCATTTCTCGTACGCTGGCCAGGTGTTGTCAAACCTGGTTCGAAACCCACTGAATTGATTCAGAACATTGATTATGCTCCCACCTTCCTGGAGGTTGCTGGACTAGAAACGCCAAGCGAGATCCAAGGGAAATCACTCGTCCCGCTCTTTCGTGGAGACACGAACGAGTGGCGTGAATCGCTTTATTACGCCTATTACGAACTTGGCGAGCACGCCGTGCCGCAGCATTTTGGCGTTCGCACACAACAGCACAAACTGATCTACTTCCCCGTTAGCGATGAATGGAATCTCTTCGATCTTCAACGCGACCCTGGTGAAATGCGCAGCGTCCACGCGGATCCAGCGTATCAACAGACGCGGCAAGAACTCGCAACAGAGTTCACAAGACTGCGGGAGATGTACGAAGCACCGCCGTTCCCCAAAAAGCATTGACCAGCGTTCAGCATCCGCCGACACCACCAGCCATTGGTTTCCTTGCCAGACCCGTCGACAAGGAAACGGGCGGATGGTGCAATTCAACGATCGCCGACGATTTCAGCTCCGTCGTGTAGTAAAGTCGCATTGGTTGTAACCGCCTATGCGATCACCGCCTTTGTGTAATTTGCATCGCACAGTTCACGAAGGTCTTGACGCGTCATCACTTGTCCGCTGGGAGCGACAAATTCAGTAACATCGTCAACCGCGATCACATAATTTGCGATCGCAATTTTCGCAGTTTGGACCTCTTGGCATTCTGCGATGCTGTTCTCTCGCATTTTTGGCGGCCGCGCAAATTCGGCATGCAGTTCCACCAAGCGGATACCAATGGTTGCCCAGTGAAAAATTGCCCGGGTATCTTCGCCAATGACCATCAAAACAGCGATTCGAGCATCGGCATTTCGATTTTGATGTTCGGAGGTACCAAGCCACTGAACTGCCGCAGCATAACCAACCTGACCATCCGGCGAAATTCGATTATCACTTGGTACGCTCAGGACGAATTTGCCACGCACCAGCTACAATGGGCGGACAAAATGAAAACATGCCTGCCACGCACGATCGCATACAAACGAACCCAGTGGCCCATCCACCAAACTTGATTGAACAGACTGCTCAAGTTTCTGTTCAAGCTGCGGCTTTTGCTCGCTCACCATTTTACAGAATGCAAAACAAGAGAAACCATCAAAGTTTGAACCTTACTTCAGCATCTGCGGTCTTTTCCCAAGGCGGCCATTCAAATGAATGGGCAGTAACGTGGTGCCAATCGTTCGCATCGCTCGCGGGGAATTGCGGTATGAAGAATATCTTGGTTTTGGCTTTGTTCCAGCTTCTGTCTGGTTCGGATCTGGTCGCGCAAACACCAGCGGTAGGACCGCCTGTTTCAATCCCCAGCAATGTAAAATCCGTGATGCTCGATCATTGCATTGATTGCCATCGAGGGGAATCTGCGGAAGCCGGTGTGCGTTTTGACGATTTCGCCGATCTGCAGTCGAACGAGCAAGTCGAATTGCTAAATCGCGTCCAAGATCAACTTTTCTTCGAATTAATGCCTCCAGCTGATGCAGGGCCGTTATCGGAGTCCGCTCACTTGACCGTCACCAAGTGGCTACGTGATGAACTCCGTCACCGCGATGCATCGAAATTGGATGAGAAACTTCGTCACCCTGCTTACGGAAATTACGTCAATCACCAAAAGCTTTTTGACGGTTCCATCGCCGCCGCGCCGTTCACACAATCACGTCGTTGGCTGGTTAGCCCGCAAATCTTCCACGAACGGGTGAATGCGATTTTTAAATTGGAGGGTCGATCGCGGCAAACCAAATTTTATGGTGTCACCAACCCGATTGTGTTGCCCGACCATTCTGGCATTCGGTACTTTGACACGACGGCAGTCGACGGTGGACACTTGTTGGTCATGTTAAACAACGCCGATTGGATTTCGGAAAAACAGATCCTTGGCGCGACTCAGTTCGGGAAAAAGGGTGGCAATCTTGAGTTCACCAACCAGAAAGATCGCTGGTATCCAAGCACAGCGCCCGAGCCGTTTGTCACCATCGTGGAGAAAACAAATGCTCCGTCGGACGAACAGCTGATCGCCGCGATCCATGCACAGTTCGATTGTGTGCTACAGCGAAACGCTACTCAAACGGAAATCGATCGCCACCTCCCTGAATTGCAGACGAACATTGAACTGGCGGGAAATCGAGAAGGGCTGCGTCAGATGTTGGTCAGTGTCCTACTGAAATCCGAATTCCTTTATCGCCTTGAATTCGGGGCCGGTCCAACTGACGAACATGACCGACGTCGACTTTCACCAAGAGAGGCGAGCTATGCGATCGCCTATGCCATCACCGATCGTCCACCCGATGACCGACTTACATTGGCTGCTCAAGAAGGGCGTTTGCTTTCGGCAGCAGATTATCGACGTGAGGTAAACCGTTTACTCGATGATCAAAAGTCGTTTTACGGAGCTGTCGACCCTCATGTGAGCAGCGGACACATTCGGCCCCACCAAGTTACCCACCCTAAAATCGTTCGTTTCTTCCGCGAATTCTTCGGTTACCCCAACAGTATCAAACTGTTTAAAGATGTGGTCAGAAGTGGTGGGTTTTACGATAACGCGGGCCGTGACTACACCGGAACCGCAGGCTCCGTGACCAACGAAGCAGATCGAGTCGTCGACCACATTCTGATACGTGACGCAAACGTCTTCGAGGAACTTTTAACCACCGATGAATTTTTCGTTCTGCATCCCCGCAGCAATGAAGAAGGCCAGCAACTTGTCGACTCATGGCAAAGTGCGTACGAGGGATTGAAAGGCACCGATTGGAAGGGCAACACCGAACAGGCGCTGCTAGAGAATTTCGAACATCACAAAGAACATTTCGCAGCGTTGCGAATCACTGATTTGAAAGAGGATCGTCGTCGAGTTCACATCCGAGAATTCAAACGGTACATGAATTACTTCGAGAACACCTTCGCGAAGGGAAAAACCCCATTCACGTTCCCATGGTTTTTTCATGGGGGTCAGAAATTTCGACATTCAGAGATCTACAATCTGCCACCGGTACCGGGTGCGGGGCCTCTCGATTATCGCGGCCAGTGGTCCCGGGGTGGGTACGAAACGACGAACACTTGGGACTATCCGATCGTGCAACCTTTCAAGGTCCCACATCGCAAAGGTATCTTGACCCATCCAGCTTGGTTGTTGGCCCATTCACAAAACACTGAAACCGATCCGGTTCGGCGAGGCCGTTGGATTCGGGAGAAACTATTGGCGGGGCTAGTCCCTGATGTTCCAATCACGGTCGATGCTGTGATCCCAGAAGACCATCATCGCACCCTGCGAGAACGACTCGATTCGGTTACCAGCAAGCAAGAATGTTGGAAATGTCACCAACGGATGAATCCGCTTGGTTTACCCTTTGAGAGCTTTGATGACTTCGGGCGTTTTCGAACCGCAGAGAGCCTCGAACACCCCGAGAATCTAATTGAGCAAACAGGGCGGAAGACGAATTTGAATGTCTACGTCACGAAACCCGTTAATTCGCTCGGGCACCTTAGCGGGACAGATGATCCACTGCTGGACGGCGACGTGGCTGATGCGTTCGATTTGATAGAGCGACTGGCGAAGTCGGAGAGGGTACGACAGTCAATCATTCGTCATGCCTTCCGTTACTTTATGGGACGCAACGAAATGCCCACAGATTCCCAAACCCTCATCAATGCGGACCAAGCCTATCTAGATTCTGGTGGTAGCTTCAGAGCCGTCATGGTGTCGCTGCTTTCTTCCGATTCTTTCATCTTTCGAAAAACGCTTGAGGATTGACTCTGGTCACCGTTCATCGCTCGTTGCGATCCCGGCAGCGATTTGTAAATTCGCTTATCATGACGATCCCCAATTCATTCGTCTCGCCTTACTCGTCTCCGCTACGCTTCGCATCAACATGAACAATCGCCGCGATTTCTTAACGCAATCATTGGCTGGTGCCGGCATGGTTGGCCTCACCTCTTCTCGCGTGTTGGCTGGTACGTCGCCCACTCGACCTCCGAAGCGTTTCATTTTCGTCCACAAGGGGAATGGTCTGCTGCCGGGTTCATTGGTTCCACCCACCTTTGACGGTGATTTGCTGAAAGCCGAGGAGCGAAAAGAAGCTTTGGTTGCGGACCTCGACAACCATGACTTACCCGGATGGATGGCTCCACTCGCCAAGCATCAGGACAACATGACGATCCTACAGGGCTTGTCGGGGAAAATGTGCACGACAGGACACCACACCTGGTGTTCTTCGCTCGGTGCGTTCAAAGCGAATGAGCGTCTCAGTTCAATCAAGTGGGCGACCGTCGACTTTGAATTGGCAAAGCTTTTTCCATCCCCTTTCCAACATATCGAATTCGCTTGCTTTCCAAGTGGGGGCGGAAATTCTCGCGGGAACATCAATGGAATCGAGAAAGGTTTCTCCGCCCGCGGTCCCCAACAGCCCAATTATGCGTTCGGATCTCCGAAGGTCGCGATGCAGGAACTTTTCAAATCTGTTTCGGCCGATAAATCGGCGCAGGTGCGTTATGAATTGGAACGCAAAACGCTTGCATTCCTCGCAGCAAATGAAGGCAGTCTTGCTGGACAATTGAAAGGGGCCGAGTTCGCAAAAGTTGCTAATTACGCTGATGCTGTTCAAGACATTCGGCAACGAAACCTTCGTGTGGAAGCAATGGGCGATTTGATTCGCCAACATGTTCCACAACTTGCTCAGAAATATCTCGCAGAAGACATCTCGACAGTCGATCGCCAAGCTGGCTTGGTCGAAGTGATGCTCTCAACACTGATTTCTGGGATGACCAACGTGGTGACATTCACGGCGGATGAGTTGGGCACACCCTACACGGGTTTGCCAGGACTGGAGGGCGAAAATGTCAATCAACATGACGTCGGCCACGGAAAATCGTTCGCCGGTGTGGAAGCGGGCGACATCCGAGAGAAAATTCGTCACCAACATATGGGACTGCTCGATACAATTGTTTCTCGCTTGAAAGCGGTGCCAGAAGCGGGCGGCACCATGTTTGACAACACGATGCTGTTCTACCTTCCCAATAACGGCGAAACCCACCACAGCAAAGGCTCCGAATGGCCTTTCATCGTAATTGCCGGCGACAATACCAGCCTGGACATCGGTCGCCGTTACATCCGTTTACCCGAGTACGGGAAATCGGGACATAAGACGCTTGGCAACTGGTACACCACGCTTCTTCAAGCCCATGGAAACTCGATCAACCATTACGGCAGCTTGGATGTTGCACTGAAGATCGATCAACAAGGACCGATAGCTGATTTCATGTCTTAGCAGACGCATTCGTCAATTCGCCAACTGCTTGAATCAAGGAACCGAAAATTGTTCTTCTCTTGTCTTCACCAACCGGTCGTTTCCCTCGCGTTGCTAACACTTTTCACAATCCCATTGGCTGCCGAAGAAGAGGCGATGCCGATTGTCGACACGCATGTGCATCTTTGGGTCTTAGAGCGTCCCGAGGGCATTTACTGGATCTCGAAAGACGACCCCATTTTGTACCGCACAATGCTGCCCACGCAACATCAGCCCATTGCACTTGCCAACGGAGTAGGGGGTGTGGTGGTGGTGCAAGCAGGCCAAAGCCTGCCTGACAATGAATGGAATCTTAAAATCACTTCCCACAATCCACGATTGTATCGTGGTGTCGTTGGCAATTTATCCAAGGTCATCGGTACCAAAGCGTTCAAGCCGCTTTTCCTTAAGCTCTGTCGTGATTCTCGTTACGTCGGCTATCGGCTATCAGGGAAGTATCAGGATACCTTGTCAGATGAGTTTTTTGAGGATCTTGAGCTAACAGCCAAACGCGGAAAAACGGTTGATTTTCTTGTGGGCGGATACTCCCTCGAGCAGATCAGTCAAATTGCAAAACGGGTCCCCAATCTAAAAATCATTCTCGATCACTTTGGCGGTGCCCGACTGAGCGATCAACCGCTTGATCAAGATTGGGCAACGAAATTGCGGGCAGTCGCAAAAGCAAGCAACGTTTATTGCAAGGTCTCCGCCCTTTACGGCCGGTTTGAACAGCAGCCTGCTCCGTCGGATATCCGCGTTTACGAGCCGATGCTCGATCTGGTGTTTGATTGTTTTGGTGAAGACCGGCTTGTCTTTGGAAGCGATTGGCCGGTGACAAAGACTACCGGCGACTACGCTTCGGTTATCGCACTCACCAGAGCATATTTTGATCAAAAAGGTGCCATTGTCTCTGAGAAAGTGTTCACGAGTAACGCCTGTCGGTTTTACGGCATCGATCAACCGATCAATTCGTCGCAAGTATTTGAGCCTCGTACCTTTACGAAATAGAACAGCACCGAAATCCGCTGCGGTCCATTGGCTATTTCGTAATGCGAACGTGAATCGGATTCGTCGTCCGGGATAAATCCTGCGTCAATGAGTACCGCAGTGGCACACTCAACTAACAGTCCGTCAGGTCTAGTTCCTCACAAGCCACGATTCCATCAGGATCCTCAATATGTTCCGCGCAACGCAGATTTCACGAAGGTCACTGGTGTTTCTTTTCGCTCTTTTAGCGGCCGTCGGAATCGCTGCTGAGGCTGAGGTAGAGCAGAAGCCAAATGTCGTGATATTGTTCACCGATGATCAGGGCACATTGGACGTCAATTGTTACGGATCAACCGATCTCAAGACGCCGAATCTCGATAAATTAGCGGCATCGGGCATACGATTCACCCAAGCCTATGCCCATGTCGTGTGCTGCCCCTCAAGAGCTGCGTTGCTTACCGGACGACATCCGCAGCGTGGTGGCATTAATCATTGGACCCAAGGTGATCGCCATGGCAGTGATCAAAGCAACTCGAACATGGCCGCTACGGAGATCACGCTGGGAGAGAGGTTGAACTCCGCCGGGTATCAAACCGCATATTTTGGCAAGTGGCACCTCGGCGCTAAACTGGGGCATGGCCCACTGGACCAAGGGTTTGAGAATTACTTTGGACATCTATCTGGGTTTATTGATAACTACCGACATTATTTCCTGCACGGCCGCGGCTATCACGATCTGTACGACGGCAAGGTGGAAATTTTTCGGCCCGAGCAATACTACCCTGACATGCTGATCGAGAAGGTGGTCGATTACATCGAAACGGAGCGTGAACAACCTTTCTTCGTGACTGTTGCCTTCAATTTGCCGCATTACCCCGAGCAGCCGATCGGGAAATACAAGGATGCATACCCCGACATGGCGATGCCACGTCAATCGTACGCCCGCGTTATCTCCTCGGTTGATGACCACATCGGGCGTGTTCTCGATGCGTTGGAACGGACCGGAAAGCGAACCAACACAATTGTTGTGATGATGAGTGACAACGGCCACTCAACCGAAAACTCACAGGGCATCCGTGTTAGCGATCACACCAGCGGGTATCCAGCAGGCCACTACTACTTGGCCAATGGTGGTGGCGGAAATACGGGGAAATGGATCGGTCATAAAGGTCAATTCCTGGAGGGTGGTATCCGGGTCCCTGCCATGATCAGTTTTCCGGGGAAAATTCCAGCGGGTGAAACACGGGACCAAATCATCACCGTGATGGATTGGTTTCCCACGATCCTTGACCTCTGCGATATTCAAACCACAGCTGATGAGCCCCGCATCGACGGCCGAAGTTTGATTTCAGTGATCGAAAAAAAGACGGCGAATAGTCCTCATCAAGTTCTGCATTTTGCTTGGGCGAATGGCTGGGCGGTACGAAAGGGTGAGTGGAAGCTGATTCGGTCGAAAGGATCATCAAACGCGACGACTCTAAGACGACTTAGCGATGACCAGCCTGAGGCAAAGGACTACTCCGGTGAACATCCCAGCCTCGTCGCTGAACTCACAGCGCTTCACCAGGCGTGGCAAAACGACGTGCAACCAAACTGATCGTTCACCGTAACGCCAGCTTCAACAGTTCTCGATGCACTGCTCGTTTGGTCGACCAATCAGCGAGCAAGTGCGTGTGCGGACGTACCAAAGCATCGCTGTCATGCTCAATTATTCGGCGAATTAGCAGCCGGTTTGGCCTGTCTACCCGTCGCTTTGAAACCCGATTCATTCTGAACCGGGGAAACGCTGATATTGGAAAATCTGGCGTGCGTATCGACGACACGCAAACCGATTCGGCCACGTGAATAGGTGGGATCAGTATGTTGAATCTTCTGTTCGCCGTTGTGTGAGATGGTGACGGTGTTTCCGACAACTTGAACCGCCAATTTCTGCTGTTTGTTGACGTCAATTGACGTTTTTGCGCGAGCTAGCTCATTCCAACTTGATCCATCGGTAATTCCGAGAATGACCAAATTGGTTCGAGGAATCAAACCCGCAAAGTAGCCTCGCTGCGCATCGTACCCAACCGAAGGTCCAGTCGTTCGAAATAGAATCCCGGCATCGCGAGCCTGATCGACACCAAGAAAGCCGATCATGGCATGCGCCACGAAATCACGCGGCACTGAACCAGAGAAAACAACCTTTTCGCCCGACCGGAACTCATTCACGGGAGATTCCGGAACTCGCCCCAATCCAATGCCTGTCGGCAGAGATTCAATCAATTGGTGGTGCCCAAAGTAATCAAACTTTTGGCTTGAGAAACTTCCCGCAGACGGCTTGCTTCCGGACGGCGATTCCAGGATGACACCAGCGTCCACCGGTTCGCCAAAAAGGGGAAACCCCCGTTTGCCAACTCGCATGGGCTGAACAAATATCGCTCGTCTCCATCCTGCCTGCCGATCTCGTTTCGCATGGAAAATGTGCCACCACTGCCGGTTATCAATTGATTTGACAAAACTTGAGTGCCCGACTCCATAAACCGTCGGAGTCGCCGAGAAGACAGGCTTCGGCCGTTTGACCCATGAATCAGGGTTCAGCGGATCGTCACCGATCAGTTCCAGCAAGCCAAGCTTGTAGGTTGGTAACCATGATGCTCCGCAAGAGTAGACGACGGAGGTTCGCCCTTTTGCCTGAAAGACTTGCGGACCTTCGTTCAAACCACGTTGCCCGAGTTCGGGTTCGAGGCGTTCCCATAGGTAATCGTCGTTTTCACAGAGCTTGATGCGTGGCCCGACAAGCTTAAGCGGTGATTCCATTGAGGCAATGTAGAGGTACTGTCGATCCGAGCCCAGTTGGTCCCATCCTGACCAAAGAGCGTATCGCTTTCCACCCGTTTTCAATACCGTCATATCGATGGACCATTCGTTTGGTGTCAGGCGATCCACACCATCGCCCGTCGCCAGCGGCCCATGCAACTCGTACTGACCGAGTGGATCGCGCGTCGCGGACTTCAATACATAGGTCAAATGATTTTCGTTCTTGCCATCAGATGCAGCAAAATAGATATACCAGTGCTCATCGAGAAAATGCAGCTCAGGAGCCCAAACTTGCTGGGAATAGGGCCCCGTATCAGGTGCAGTCCAAACAACGTGCTTTTGGCCCATCGAGGTCACGGTCGAACTGCTGTGGATCGCGATCCCACGATTCCCCTCGGACATGCACCAAAGGTACCGTGACGCATTGGGGTCGCGTATGACCCATGGATCAGCCCCTTCACCGACTGGATTTACAAATTTGCCGGCTGGTAACGCACCTGCCACCGTCGTCGGAGTCCAGTTCGGATCCCCAGCGTCTCGAGGCAATTGTTCATTCCATTGCACAACAGCGGTATGCATGCGTTGAACGATTTCAGGATTCGATGCAGCCAGATTCTTCGTCTCCGATGGATCGATTGTCAAATCAAAGAGCTGCGGTTGCGTTCCGT
>JAQWPZ010000301.1 GCA_029245125.1 Rubripirellula sp. | reverse complement strand
GCCGACACTCTCGATGGAACGCCAATGGTGCGTTACGGTTTCGTGAAGTTTCTCGAGGGTTCCATTATTTTCAATAACGACGTTGCTCAGCCGTCGCTTTTCTTCAATCTTGAGTTGGTTGGCTTCTCGACGATGCAATTCACCTTCGCCCCAACCACGATCGGCGGCGCGTTGTAAACGCACTGTTGGTTTGGCATCAATGCACCAAACCTGATCACAACTGCGGTCCCAGCCAACTTCAAACAATAGCGGCACATCCAAGACGACAACGGGTTGTGCCGAAGAGGCTGATTCTGACGGTTTTGATTGCTGGGCCTCTTTCAGCCGCAGCTCGATCAAGTTGTGGGTCTCAGGGTGAATCAACCCTTCTAGATATGTTAATGCCTGGCGGCTGGAGTCGTCATCCCCGAAAACTCGAGCGGCGAGTTTCGCTCGATCAACCCGACCCGAATTACCCGCAATGTCAGCACCAAAATGCTGGAGCAGCTGCGTCTGGATTTCGTCCCGTTCCAGGACCTCGCGGGCCAGCAGGTCGGCATTGATCCAGGTCGCTCCGAGTGCCTGTAGCTGCTTCGCAACGGTGGATTTGCCACCCGCAGGAGAGCCTACGATTCCGATAACGATCATGGAGTCGACCTCCAAAGGGGATCAATCGACTGTAGGAAGCAGGGAATCGAATCGTTCCTAAGGGAATATCGCCGACCGTAAATTCGACGGCAAAACTTTTCAGATTTTTTCAATCTCTCACCGCCTGCGACTATTTCACTCGGAGATCTTCCGGGTTGTATAGGAATGCGTTGCAGTTTGGGCATCGAATTAAGCGGGACATGCGAAGGCGATCAATGTAATTGGTCGTCAACGTTTGGTAGCAACCGCCACAGGACTCACCGTCAACCGGAGCTAAGGCATTTTCACCCTTCGAATCGGTCAGCCTTTTGTAATCGGGGAAGACGTGGCTAGGGATCTCTTTTTCAACCGAGCTGAGTTCCGATTCGACGCGTTTGGATTCTTCCGCTAACTCGGCCAACACGACTTTGACGTCTTTAATGCGCTGTTCTTGTTCCTGTTGCTGCTTTACCAGTTCGGCATCTGCCTCATTGAGTTCGGTTTCGATCGCATCAATTTGTTCTAGGACTTCGAGTATTTCGTCACTGAGCACGCTATTTGCTTGCTTGTCGGCTGCGATCTGCTCTTTTAGCGTCGTGAATTCTCGATTGCTGGCTGCCGTGTTCAGTTTGACTCCCAACTCATCGATGCGAGATTCGCGGGATTTTAGCTGCAATTGTTTTTCGTCCGAGATCATCGTGGTTTTGGTTAACCGACCCCGGATCGCCTTGGCAGCGGCCTCCGCTTGCGTAACGAGCGTTTCACCGGCCTTGATTTGTCTCGGCCCGCGATCGATCCGTCCCTTCAAATCAGTCCGTTGCCGATGAATCCGATGCAGACGGCGAAGTAACGCAGGTTTGATCTCGGTTTTCGAGTCGATTGTCATAGGAGAAGCAATGGGCAAGAGGCAAGAAGAAGCGTTAGCTTACCACTTAATGAATCCGCCGTGCAGACGATCAAGCCGAACTGTCGGCAACTCACGCATCGATGGGTGATACGGGGGGGAGGGTTTTGGATAAGTCTTTCAGCCTAACTTTTCGTGCATCAGCTGAGGATCGAATCTTGACCGGGTAATTTTTCTCGTTCGGCTGGTTTTCTGGGCGATGCCACGGTGCATTTGATGTGGGCCGAGTGGACGCATCGGTGAGCCTGCAATGTGACTGGGAGATCCCACTCAGCAGATCACCGTTACAAATCCAACGCCGCCTAGCATGCGGATGTATGCCTTGGAACGGGGTGGAAGAACCTCGTTGTACCCTCGTTTGAAATTAGATGGATTGCATTTATCCGAATGGTTCAACCACCCGCTGCAACTATCAGATCTCAAGCAGTGACTTGTTGCCGCCTCTCTTCATGGGTAAGGCTTCAAGCGGATTCCCAACTTATGGTTCCGCTGCTTTGCCCGAATTTGTCCACTTCAAGCCCCATGCGATTGAGCATGGTCAGGAACAGATTGCAAAGTGGTGTCCCCTTTTTCTGGGCGATGTAGCGACCGTGATCGAAGCCACCACCGGCCAACAGAATCGGTAGGTTGTTGGCGTGGTGTGCGTTTGCGTTCCCGAGGTTACTGCCGAACAAGATCGATGTATTGTCCAGTAACGATCCTCCAGATTCGGGTCGGGTTTTCATTTGTTCGAGGAGGCTCCCAAAGCACTGCACGATTTCGGATTCGATCCGTTTGAGTTGCTCAATTTTGGCGGGGTCTTGGCCATGGTGAGAAAGGTTGTGGTGATTACCGGTCACGCCGTCGATGGTAGGAACGACAAAATGATCTTGGACCATGACCGTCACAATGCGTGAAGAATCGGTTTGGATGATCAAGGGGATCAAGTTCATCAACAACTCAAGCCGCCCAATGATGTCGGCTGGGTTAGGAATATCAGCGGGGCGTGAAGCATTGACCTTCGGCTTCGGTTGATCGATCCAGCCTTCAGCGGTCAGGATATTTTTTTCGGCGATACGGATCGAATCAAAGTAATCATCAAGAAGATGATTGTCGCCGGTGCTGCCACGGCGGCGAATCTTTCTGGCTTGCGAGCCAAGTCCATCGAGAATGCTTTTGCCATCGCTTAGCTTTCGTTTCTCATTGCGAATCTCTGTCGGCTTGCCTTCTAAAAATAGTTGAGAGAAGAGCTTGGCAGGGCTGATTTGGGCAGGGATCATGACACCGCCTCTGGTATACGATTGACTTTGGGTTTTCATCGTTCCCAACGTGATCGATGGAAATCGCGTTGCATCGCCAACTTGATTGGCGGCGAGTTGGTCGATCGAAATCGTGTTGCGAAAACCACCCATCCCCGGCTTTCGAGCCGATGTCAAAAAGGTCATCTCGCTGTCATGCGGTTGTCGTCCCGTTTGGTCTTCGTGCTGTAGTCCGGAGAACAGCGTGAATTGTTGCCGATGTGGTTGCAGGATTTCGAGGTAGGGCGTCAATTCATAGTCAGCTCCCTGTGTCTGGGGCCAAAACGATTTTGGATGCAGGCCCAGTGCTGTGCAGACAAAAATTGAACGCTTGGGGGGATTTTCAGAACCTGAACCCCAGGCAGCGGTCATTGACTCCAGAAGTGGAAGCGTTAGCGATACACCAGCCGATTGGAGGACGGTGCGCCGATTCAGTGCTGTATTGATCGCCATCGAACTTCGTCCTATTTCTGTTTGAACATCTTGCTGCCGACAACGGCTTGCAAAATGTCACGAATCAAGAAGTCGTTTCCGCGAGTTTGCTTGAAAATCGATTCGATCTCTTCGCGATCGGCAAACTGGATTTCGCCGCCAGTCGAATAGACGACCAGTTGTGAAATGAATTGGCGGGCTATCTGCTCTTTCTGTTGCATGAGCAAAACCTTGAACTCTCTGACGTCCGCAAACTCGCTGCCGTCGGGCATGACTCCCGATCCATCGACTGGTGGTCCTGTTCTGGTGGGAAGTATTTGTTGGAAACCGGCTGCATCGGCTTGTCCACCTGGCGTTCGGTAGTGCGTTCGGAATCCACCAATCGGATCGAAACTCTCGAGTGCAAATCCGGGAGGATCAATTTCGCGATGGCACTGATTGCACGATTCGATCTCTCGGTGAGCCGCCAATATTTCTCGAATCGTGACTTTGCCCCGTGTATCGGGTTCGATTGATCCGACGTTTGGTGGTGGTGGCGACGGAGGTGTGCCAAGCAGGCTAGTCAGCACGAAGTTTCCTCGCATCACCGGTGACGTGTTGGTGCCATTTGCCGTTGTTTTCAGAATCGCCGCCTGAGTCAAAATTCCTCCCCTTACCGAATCGTTCGGCAGTTTGATGTGTCGGAATTCTTGGCCTTGGATGCCATCGATGCCATAGTGCTCCGCCAGTCGACGATTCAGTATCGTGAAATCTGAATCAATGAAGTTGCTGACGCTGAGGTTTTCCCGCAACAACTCGGCGAAGAATTGCTGTGTTTCTTGCGGGATTGCATTGGCCAACAATTCATCGAACTCGGGATAGAGTCCATCATCTGGCGTCGTCGCGTTTACCTTGTGCAGTCGCAACCATTGGCCAACGAAGTCGTTGACAAACCGGCTTGATTTCTGATCAGCCAACATCCGCTCGACCTGTTTGGCCAAAACGCTTGGCTCCGACAGCGTCGCCTCAGCGGCGAGTTTGAAAAGCTCCTCGTCGGGCATGCTTCGCCAGAGAAAGAAGGAAAGGCGATTTGCCAACGCATAGTCATCCAGCTTTCCAGCCTTCGCATCAAATAGCAGGAATTGTGGCGATCCGAGCATTGAACGCAGAGGAATCCGAACAACTTCCAGGATCGGACGTTCTTGTTCGATTGCCGGGGTGGCGAGGTCGATAAACGCTTGGGCTTCAGTTTCCGTTACTGGGCGGCGAAATATTCTGGGAGCAAGGTGTTTGACAATTTCGGCGACATGGACTGAGACTTCTTTTGTCGCTTCCACACTGAAGGATTTGATTTCGGGCTTTCCTCCGTTGAAGATTTTAGTGAAAGCGGAAAAAGTCGAAGTCGACTCTTTGAATTCTAATCCGTGCAGGAGTTGCTGCGAGCTTTGGGGTGGCCAAGTTTCAAATAACGGTCCTTCGACTTGCTGGGCATGAATCGCGAGACCGGGGCCTTCGTAATTCTTCGCGCCGCCTGAGGTGAAAATCGCTCCCTTGCTGGCCTTTGGTTCATCGTAGGTCAGGTAGGGAGTGTCGCCGGGATTCAAGAAGGTCTCCACAACGATCGTCGTTGGGTCTCCCGGTTTTACATCCACCGCTTTGGCCAATCTCGCTCCGCCGGTAGGATCTTTGACGATGATCTTTGCGGTTAACGGTCGCTCTGATTGAAATGCCGCTACTTCGGCGGTCAGTCGGTAAACGCCGCTGGCAGTCGCGCCGCCATACGGATTTGAATTGAATTGAAATTGTGTCAGATAATCGATGTCACGAAATAAGGCGACACCGTCACCGGACTGAAGTTTGCGTGTGACATTACCCCCCAGGTTCAACGGCTTGTCGTGCCAAGCTGCCAACCATGCGTAATTTGCTTTGCTCGACTGGAATGGGTTTTTGCCAAGCGTGATTGCGAGCGATAAAGCCTCGTCAGCTGCTGCAAGATAGCTTTCGATGTGAACCGAGGAGATGCGTTGAGTTGCACCGACATTATCAAAGCTGGCGGAGGCAGTTTCCTCCGGAACACCGCTCGTCACATTGCGTTTAATCAGTAGCAGGTCCTGCAGCGTGTAACCGAGTTCTAGCTTGGTGAGTCGTCTGGCCAACACTCGACCATGGGATGCTTGCCGTTGAGCACTCTCTGTATGTAAATCGCGATGCAGTCTCTTTAATGCAGTTTTCGCTTCCTGTTCTGTCGGTTGGTCTTCCGCATCAGGGGGCATTTCCCCGGCCTGGACACGATCAAAAACTCTTTCCCACTTTGCAAATGTTTCCACGTTGGACAGGTCGTAGTTCAGGTTGTCAAGCCGAAGGTCTGTTTCCGTGTCAGCGTCGTGGCAATGAATGCATGACGAAGCAATGAGTGGTGCGATCGCTGAAGGGGGTTCCCCCGCTGGCATTGATGATGCTGCCAGCCAACTGAGGAGTAATAAACTACAAAGACGAGTCATTGAAAGGCTGCGTTGTTAAATCGAAGGCAAGATTCGGATGAAGGTGCCCGAGGTAATCTGTATGGGTGCAGAGATACGACTTAATGTAGCGTTGGAAATTCGTGACCGATGGATGACGGAAATCTGACGATCAATCATCCCGGCGGTTGTCTGCACCTTTCTATTTCGCGATTCTGTGTTTTGGGCCGGTACAAGAAACGCATAAAGTGTCGGCGATTCATACGACGACTTTGCGGGATTCACCTTTTCCCCTGCTGCCAAGGCATCATCATAAAACAAAGAGTTGACCTGTGGTGTTCAATCGTCGCGATGGTCACTTTCTTGGTCCGAGGGTGTCACAATTTCCAGTCATCGGGGATTCGTTGGGGGCAATGTTCTTGTCCGATTCCGTATTGGTTAGGCTCTAGGGTCAAGGTGCGATCTCGGATTCGTCACGTTTTCCCCCCAATAGCCTCGCGATGATTGGTCTTTGTTCTTGAATCTCATCAAGATTTAGTTCGAGCCCAACGGCATCCCCAATGTAACGGTAGGTGCGGGCTAATTCGTCAGACCATGGTGATGCAACAACATCGAGGGGAGTTTCACCGGAACGGTTTTTCGCGGCGGTCGACCCGCCTTTCTCGATGAGCTGTTTTACGATCTCTGCTCGACAGAGAAATGCGGCGACGTGTAACGGAGTGTTTCCGTCTCGATTTTTTTCGTTGACATTCGCACCTCGCTGAATGAGAAAATCGGCGATCGCCGCGTTTCCATGCAAAGCGGCATTGCTGAGCGGCGTCGTGCCTGAACTTGGTTGCTGTTCGTTGACACGCCCGCGTTGTCGGCGTCGTGAGAGGTGTCTTCTTAACCCTGCAAGATCGTCATCCGCGATAGCTTCGGCGATTGCATTTCGTATGTCTCTGTTCGTGCGTTGTTGGTTCGTTCGTAATTCTTCCGCAGCAGCCTGTGAATCGACAACGTGAAAGATGAAATCGTTGCTAAACAAACCACTCGGAGTTTGAACTTGCAGCAGGTGGATTCCGGGAGCAGGCAGTGATTCCAGTTGAACATTGATTTGTTCACCTTGATCAAGAAAAACATTCCCCGCGACACGGCGTCCGTTGACAATCACGGTCGCATCCTCGTCGATGTGGCGACCATTGATCAGCATCGTTGTTGAAGTTGGATGGAGGATCGGAAATTCTTGGTGGCCGCTCTGTTTTTCGAGTGGTGATAGCGTCCAAAGTGCTGGTTGCGGATTCGCGACTGCTTCGGCTTTGGAACCGTGTCGGGCGGTAAAGGTCGCGATAAGTTTTCCATTCGCGGCAAGTTTGTGGAGTTCCTCAAGAGAGAAGTTTCGTTCATCTTCTGCTTTGCCGACATAATGTCCACCAACGTACTGGAGCGCAATCGGTTGGGAGCTGTTGTTGTCTACAAGCACCCCTTCGGCTTCCAGGATGACGGCTCCTTCGTCAGCCGCTGTTTCGAGGGCGTGCAGTAGGTCAGCCGTGAGTTTTTGGTGTACGGTTGCTTGGCTGAGTGTAAGTTGTCGAGCAAACGAACCAGAGAACCCTGTGCTTCCTTCCAGGACCATATCCCAGATCGGATCAAATCGCGGTTGGGCCTGCCAAGAGGTCTGCCAGATTTCTCGTTCGGGCACGCCTCGCTCTGCCATCCGGCGGTAAAAATCGAACTCAATAATGTTCAGGCGTCCCTGGGGCAGAATCAGGAAGCGATCGTAAGCACCACGCCAGGTTGGGGCATCCATTCCGGTTCCCGGTGTGTTTGTACTGACCATAAAAGGCATCCGATGGCAGTCGCCACAGACATTCGGTTTCGGTTTTTCATCATGATGCCCCTTGATATGAAACAGTTCAAAACCCGTTTTGGCTCGTTCTGAAACGACGTTTGTGTAGGCTCTCCGCTGCGAGGGTGGAAATGGGACAGCCAACAGGAATTTGGCCATGTCGTCTCGTTCTGCTGCCGAAAATGCACCCGTTTTTCCTTCGTCGTTAATGTTGTCGGCGCCATGCATCAGCATGGTCGCAGCAAGGCCACCATCAATCACATTGCGGGTCGTGCTTTCTGGTTGGTCAGGGTCGCTATTGGCTGGATCCGAACCATAGATGTTGCCGCTGTTGTTGCCGCCGTAGGGATCACCCGGGATTCCGTCCCAATGAAACGGTGCGGTGTCGCGTAAGCCGCGGATTGGCATCGTGGAACGCGGCATGATTTGATTGCCGCCGGTGACGACGGGTGTTTTCAAGACCCATAGCAGTTGATCCGTGTGCCCATCGGGATGGCAGCTCGCACAGGAATAGGTTCCGGTGGTTGAGGCGCTGGCGGCGTTGAACCACGTTCGGCCAAGTTTCACTTGCCGATCGGTTGGATCAACTAAGGGAACAAAGTCGGTGACGCGAGGTTTTGAAAGGTCTGACATGTCAAGCACTGACACGGTATTGGCGACAGCGTTGTAGACCCAGGCAGTTGCCACCTTGCCATCCTCGGCGTGGTCCAGTGCGATTCCGCGAGGAACCGCGCCCACCGCGACGCGTCCCAGTACTTTGCCACTGCCGGCGTCGACGGTGAAAAGTTTGTCCGAGCCCGCCGCAGTGGCCACTAATGTTTTGTCATCGTTGCTGATTTGAACAGCGAAGGGAGTCGCCAATGCCTCGCCCTGAGCCGGCTGTTGCGGAGGCAGAGGTTCCAGATTGTAAAACTCTGGCGTCTCGGCCGAGTCGCCGTTCATGTCAATACGGGTGATCTGATTCAGGAATGCGCGGTTCTCAAGTTCTGCAAGGCCGTGTTTCTTTGTTCCAGCGCGCCCATTGGCGTCATTGCGTGCATCGGTTTGGGCAATGAAAACAGAACCTTTGGAATCAACAGTCATGCCGTATAAAAGCGTTCCCAGCGTATCAACGACCTCGACCAATTTATCGGTCTCTGTATCGAAGACAAACAAGTCTCGGTCTGGCACATCTGGATGCTTCACTATGTCGACGACATGACCTAACGAGAGGACATTGTTGTGAACGATTGAATGTTGCCACGCGTCAAAGGTAACCAAGTCGCCATCAATATCGTTGGCCGCACCACCAGATAATTGTGTTTTGTTGTTTGATTCAAATGGAATCACATACAGGCGTTCGTTGCGAACGATGATCGACCTTGGGTCTTGCGCGGGGATTCGGAGTCGGCGCGTTACTTTTCGGGAAGAGACATCGACTACGGCGATTGCATTGTTGGACGACAGAGCCACGTAGGCTTTGTGGTTTCCTGCGAAAGCGATGCCCACTGGTTCATCGAAGCGCGTCGATCTTTTTTTTGCATCGAACTCTTGAATCGTGGCGATGACTTGCAGGTCGGTCGCAATGCCAGGGACATTCGCGATCACACTGACTGAATCTGAAATATGATTTGACACCCACACCTCTTTGCCATCGGGGCGGATCGCAATACTGACTGGGTCTATCCCCACCGGCACCCGTGAAATGATCTCCCGAGTTTGAGCATCGATAACATCGACGGTGTCGGAAGGTGTGTTTACAACGAAGACGCGTCGCCCTGATATTGCAATCGGCGAAGAGTGTGGACTGGCGAACATCGGATGTCCCACTTTCTGAATCGATCCAGATAAATGGTCGGGGTGGAGCGCAACCATTGAATTGATTGAACGTGATTCCGATGAGCTTCTGTCAGCTTCCCAAATTGCCAAAGCCAGCAAGGCCATCACACAGGCGGTGAGTCCAACCAGGAATTTTCGATTCATCAAAACTTTTTGTCCACTCTCGGGTTAGTCGTGCGTCGGAATTGAACCTGGTGTCCAACTCTTGCTTGTCGTCTTGGATCCCAGTTTTACCGTCTTGGGAGGCAACAAGAGAAGAAACATTTCTGAAGTTGTTTCCAAGCGTTACAGAGTCTGGCCGATTAACGCTCCGCAGTAGTTCAGGGATCGGGATTCTGTCCGGGTTGAAACGTGATCCCGCATGCTGGGGGGATGTGCGGAGTGGCGGGCACCTTGGGATGAACGCGTGTCTCGGCTCGATCGCGTGATTCTTGTACTGTCGACTGGCATGCGGGTGACGCAGGAATGATGTTCTTGATCGGAGCGTGCGTTGAACCTCTGGTAAGGCTGTTGGTAATCCGGCGACGGTGCATTGAAACGATGGGGCCCCTGCTCAAACATCGCTTGCACTTATGGAAGCTTTTGACCTGTGTTTGCCAGGCAATACAAGAACTTTGCGCCACGCAGGAATAGTTGCTTGCCAGCGAGTGCGGGAGAGGCATCAAAGCGTTCGTCAAGTTGATTGGTGGCGAGTATTTTGAGTTCAGGTGAACGCTCGAGGACGAGTGTCGTTCCGTTGCGACCCGTGATGTAGATGCGACCGCTTGCCCCCACCGGTGAAGCATAGAGATTCGAAATTCCATTTAAACGGGCAGGGCCAAAGATAGCAGTTCCTGTTTTTGAATCGATGCAGCTCAAAATTGCTTGATTCGATTGGTTGTAAAATAGCATCCCGTCGTACAACAGCGGGGATGGAATGTACGGTGTGCCGCGCTCCTTGTTCCACCGGATTTTGGAACTGCCAGAGATGTCTCCGGTTTCGGTAAGTGGAATCGCCAGGGCAGCGTAGCCCTGATAACCGCTCATGCAGATGACGTAGTCGCCATCAACGACTGGGCAAGGAATGACATTCTTCGTGAGTCCATTGCATTGCCAAATGATGTCCCCGGTGTCGAGATCGTAACTGCGTACAAACCCCGAGGCCGCAGTGACAATTTGTGTTTTACCACTGTGCTCGATCACAAAGGGTGTTGCCCAGGTGGTGCCTTCATCGCGATTTTTGCTCCAGAGTGTTTCCCCTGTCTTGGCATCGAGGACTTCGATCGTGCTCTGAGCAGCATGATCGCGAACGATGATCAGTTTGCCGTTGTGAAGGACCGGTGAGCAACCTTCACCAAGGCTTGATTCAATTTTCGCTTCGCCCAGGTCTCGTTCCCAGATTTTCTTTCCATCTAGGTCGTAGCAGAACAGGCCTGCAGATCCGTACCAGCAGTACACGTAGTTGCCGTCGGTTGTCGGTGATGCCGAAGCAAAGTCATTGTCATTGTGAGCGCCTTCGTGCGGAATTTTGGTGGTGGCAGTTTTTCGCCACAGTTCTTTCCCAGTGTTTCGGTCGAGGCACAGTACTACGAATGCGTGTTGAGCATTCGGTTGTTTTATATCGAAGAAGTTCGTTTTGGGCTGGTCTTTAGGATCGGGAATTGATGTGTCTTTGATATCTGTCTTGATCGCTGTTAGCACGAAAACCTTCTGACCCCAAACGATCGGCGTGGATGTTCCTCGGCCCTCGATGGCGACTTTCCACAGGATGTTTTGGGATTCGCTCCATTTCACTGGTGGCTCAGCGGTTCGCGACACGCCATTCGTTTCTGGACCCCGCCACTGATGCCAGTTATGCGGGAACGAATCATCGCTCAATGCGAATGAAGTTTTGAGGCAAACGACGAGTAATGCGAGGGCGAGTTTGGTTTTCATGTCTCGACGTAGCTGGTTTGGTTATAGGTGGATGCGCAGTGGCCTGACCGGTCGGCGCGAGGGAAGCGATCAAATGAATATCGCTGTGTACGGCAGGTAAGACGGAGCCGATTGTCTTTCGCTTGGGAGCGTGGAATCACGATTCCGGGGTTTTGTTTTTCACGCGAAAATGGTGCCTCCCGACAGGTTGACGCAAGGTCGCACACCTGCGTTTCGAATACGTATTTTCAATCGTTTCGCGATTTCTGCATGAGTATCTGGTAAGGCTTTTTCCCGCAAACTTTTGTTCGGCGTAAATCTTTGTTCAAGACTGTTGGGCCGACTGGGGCTGTTTTGGGAATGAGTTTGGCTTGTTGGCTTTACCTGCCACCGCAACGCCGTTTGCTCTGTTCGCTGGGTTGGTGAGCCTGGGATTCATTGTTCCGCTTGCTCAAAGGCATACAGCATCGAATGCGTTCTGACATAGAGGATGCCACCGCTGGCTGCAGGCGTTGCGTAGACACCTTCTAACATCTCATTGCGTGCCAGTATTTGTGGGGCTTCGCCAAGGGTCATCACCGCGATGCGGCCGCTTCCATCAGCGATGTAAAGGTTGTTTCCGGCGATGATGGGCGAGGCGTAGTGCGTACCCCGTCCGCCAGTTCGTTTACGGTAGATTCGCTGTCCGGTTTGGAGGTCGATGCAGGTGACCTGACCTCCATTTTTGACGAGGTAAACAAAGCGGCCGTCGGAAATGGGGGACGGCACTTCCGGGATTCCTTGCGTTTCTAGAGTGATCACTTCGTTGTCGCTCAAAATTCCGGATCCAGTTATCGGAATGGAGAGCAGACCGTGATTTTGATAGCCCTGACGAAACCGATCGAGGTTTCGCAGTTGCTGTTCCCATTCGGTCTTTGAGATTTCACCGTTCTTGTCTTGGTCAACCGACTTGAATCGAATTTTTGCACCGTTCTGAGGTGCTTCGATGCCTTCCGGACGATGGAAAATCCAGAGCTCAGGAAATTCCAGCTGTTGGATCACTCCATCTTTATCACGATCTTGTTTTGCAATGAGATTTTCAAAGCTGGGGAATTCAGGCCGCAGCGCCGGTTCACCCATCTTGTTCCATGCGGCAACAATCACTCGCTCATTCACGATCAGCGGGCTGCTTGTTGCAGTTGTTGCGCACTTTGTAACCCAGCGTTGTTCACCGGTTTGAAGATCAAAACCTTGTACGCTGCGAGCTCCGTGCAAAACGAGCAAATCACCGGCGACCACCGGAATGGCAGAACAGGCGAGTTCGGGGCGAAAGGGCTCGACTTGAGGAGAACGCCAGCGTTCTTTTCCCGTTTTTTTGTCGACCGAAAGTAGAAAATGATCGACGTAATTGCCGCGATACAAGATGACTTGGTCACCTGCGATGATCGGTGAAATCGCATTGCCAGAGTACGATTTGGTTAGTGGCAAAGGAAACTGCCATTGCTGGTTGCCTTGCCAGTCAAAGCAAACCAGACCGTATGAGCCAAAGTAGGCAACCACGCGTTCACCATCGGTCACCGGTGTACTGCTTGCCGGATTGAAGGAAGGGTGTCCCTGTTCGATCTCATTCGCTTTGACCGGTCGCTCCCATCGGATTGAGCCCTGCTCGCGATCAATGCAAACAACACGCAGTTGCTTGGTCTCTGCGTCGTAGGTTGTTACGAATACGGCGTCACCGCTGACCACCGGCGAACTGTGTCCGGATTGGAGTGGTAATCGCCAACGCACGTTGTTTTCGGGGCCAAATTCAATTGGCGGCGCTTTGCCTACAGCGACACCGGATGCGTTTGGACCGCGGAATTGTGGCCAATCGGCCTCCGCGGTTCTGACTAAACCATTCAGGACAAGAGCTAACAGCAGGATGTTTCGGATCACGGCTTTCGACTCGCGGTTTGTATGTAGGCTAGGAGATCGAAAATCTCGTCCTTCGAAAAGGTATCGAGTAATCCGGCCGGCATTGTCGATACGTCAGCAACTTGGCGTTTTTCGATCGTCGACTTATTGATTGTTTCGATTTTTTCTGGCTTCAAAAGGTTCGGGAGCATCCGCAGTTGATCGTCAGTTTCTTCGATCACCAATCCGGTCAGCAGTCGTCCATCATCCAGCAAGAACATTTGCGTTTGAAACTCTTTATGAACTTCCGCTGACGGTTTGACGATTTGATCGAGCAACTTGCTGCCTTGAAAGCGTTTGGTGATCTCGGTCAGATCTGGGCCGTATTTTGCCCCCTGCCCGTTGATCGTATGGCAGCGACTGCAGGCTGCTTGTTCGTAGATTAATTTGCCATTCTTGGCGGAACGATTCTCCAGTTGATTGGGAGCTGATCCGAAATAGTGATGCTGCCACTTCTGAATGAAGCGTCGCGTCGGGAGTGCATCGGCCGGCTGATTGGCAACGTATTCTAAAATTCGAACAAACATCGCACCATCACGTCGGCGATCGGGATTTTGATTCGTGAATTCATTCCAGAGTTTGCCAACGCGTCCACGTCGGGAATCGGGTAGGCCTTTCATCCGCTCGTCGACGTAATTCTGATGCTGCTGCGGCAGGTAGGCTTCGGGAAGTGTGTTCTTCGCAATTTGCTCGAACGGGGCCGAACTGCGTTGTTTCCTGTTGGGAGCAGTGGCAAGATTGCCGACGTCGTGCGCGGCATCGTATGTTTTGGCGATCAGCTTAATTCCACTTTCGGTTGGCAATTTCTTTGGCAGTGAGATTCGGATCACCGCTCCCACACCACGCTCCATGTGCCGAGCCGGTCCCGATGTGCTCGTCCAAACGTTTCCATCGTCGTCGAATTCGATTTCCCGTGTGTAAGAGACGCGGGTTGGTAGGCGAAATTCCACCAGCGTTTCTATCTTTGGGTCGAAGCGATTGATCGTGTCATTGCCGGTACCACAAATCCAAACGATGCCTTCCGCATCGACATTCAGGGCATAGGGAATTTGGTTTTCCGCATCTGGCAAGTCGTAGACCGTCCACGATTCAGTGTTCGGATCGAATTTGCCAAAGACCCCAGAACCGAATCCGGGCACCCAGACCATTCCATCAGGAGCAACGTGCAAGCGTCGTGGTCCACGGAAGGGGGGATTCCATTCCTGGATATTGCCGTCGTCTACATTTGGATCGATTCTGCCAATTCGATTGCCATTCAGTTTGGAATACCAGATCATTCCATCCACCGGCGAAAAATCTAAGCCATACGGTGTGATGCCACGTGATTCGCCTCGCCCGGCTCCGGTCGCTTGGCCGGAACTTAATAACTTGTATTCCTTGACGCGGTGCGTCGTGGGGTGGATCGAGAAGCAGGAATTGGAGCCTGCGTCGGTGTACCAGATCAGGCCTACGGGATCGTTCGGGTCGATCCGCAGGGTATGCGGATAGTTGCCGCGTCGTTTGGGAGCCTCGGCACTGCTGTATGTTTCAAAATTCTTGGTTGACGTGTCAAAACGCACCATCTGGCCGCTTGCGCACATGGTCGTCCAAAGGCTGCCGTCATTGGCCGTTTCGATTGAGTGAGGGCCGTACGTTCTTGGCGGGAATTTGTAGGTTGTTTGGCTGCCTGTAATTGGGTCCAGAGCGATCATATGATGTCGACTGATATTCACCGCATAAACTTTTCCGTCCGGGCCAAGTTCCAAGTCGTGAAATGAACCCTTGAGTGGTTCATCCATTTCCCAACTGGTAATCGTGGCTTGGGTTGCCAGTCCGGTGGGGGCGGGTGGGGGAACAAAAGTTGGCCACTTTTCCACCGCGTCATCCTTGTAGGTATTCATCAGCCGTCGAATGATCGTGTCTTGGGTGTGTTGGTACAGTCCGCCAAAGCCATCCATTCGCCGGAGCATCGTTTCCCAGTCGACCGGTTTCTCGGGGGTTCGGAATCCGACGGTGCCAATCTGGTGACAGTATGAGCACATCATTTTGAAGTTAAGTTTGTCGCGTGGATCATCAAATGTGAGCATGCTGAAACCGCTATTTGCCGGACGCTGTACTTCTAGTTCTGCGCCCACTGCCGCCCGCATTTTGATTTGCATATCGTGGCTGCCAACAGCGACTTCACTGATCCACTGATCAGCCAACCCTAAGAGTCTGGTTCGCAGGCTATGTTGCACATCGCGTAATCCAGAGATCGAAAACGATCCATCTTGTTGAGTGAAAACGGAGGTCCACTTCCGTTGTTCATCGTCGATCGCGGAGACCATCACTCCTTCGATCGCAGTGCCAGACGAATCGACCACCAAGCCGCTCAGCGAATTGCCGCCTGTTTCGGCGGCAGAGGCTTTAAGTACCAAAAGCATGAATAGCGGTAGGCATGCCAGCGGAATCAAACGGCTCATTCCAATTCTCCGGAGGTGTCCAAGACAGCAGCTTGAAGGATCAGGTTTCGGAAATCCGCATCCGAAACATCGGTCAAAGTTTGAGTGAACGCATGTAATCGTTGCAAATCTTGTTGATCGATCGCGAGGCCCCGATGGGTGGCATCAGCCATGATCGCTTTAAATTCTTCGATCGCTCGAAAGTCATTGCGGAGTGACGGAATCGTTTGGTCACTGATCGGCTTACCCAGGTGCGGCAGTCGATGACAGTTGAGGCAGCGTCCCGCGTGAAGTTGGTTGTCGTTCTCTAAAGCGATTTTGAATCCCTGGTACGCAGATCGACCCATGCCGGGTGGCAGCTTGACCAGAATTCGCCCTTCCTGATTCGCCAATCGACCAAGGATTCGTCCAGCTAAGTCTTCCGACGTTTCACCCGATTCGGTGTCGGTGGGAATTCGATTGAGGTACAAAAAGGCATCGAACGGTGAGCGGAAAGTGGATTGCAGGCGGTGAACCCGAGCTGCTGGATCGACCGCTTGATCAGGTATCGGTTGGCCGGCAGACCAGTCAAATGCTTCCTGCATCGCGCTGGCGGCGATTCGCTGCAATTCGGCTTTCATTCTCGCGTGCAGTCGTGGGAATTGAGTCGATAGATTCCGCTTCTGCGAGGGGTCTTGCTGGAGGTCGTAAAGCTCGAATCTTGTAAAAGTGCCTTGTTTCAGTTTTGGTATCCATGATTCGTGAAATTGGTTCAAACGGATGAACTGCCCACGCAGTTTTTCTGCATCACGATCGGCGAAGCCTTCGAACAGCTGTTTTGCAAAAGTACTGCCGCGTGTCTCTGTTTCAAAGGTTCCCCTGTTTCGCAGCAGCGTTTCGATTTGTTGCTTGATTGCTGCGATGGCTGCGTGATCCTTGGGAATTATTCCATCACGGTAAGCGACCATGCTATAGCGTCCGTCACGCATTGCGACCGCAGGACCAGCCAATGGCAAAAACCAAAACAATGGCTGCTTCCGCGTCACCTTGTTGGTGACACCTGTTAGGAAATTGGACAGATCAGAACCGTCTAGCTGAACGCTTGGTTGTTTCAATCCGACCAATCCACAAACGGTTGCCAGAATGTCGACCAGGCCTGCTGGCTCGCTTGTTCTTGCACCCGCTTGGATATGCTTTGGCCAGTGAAAGATGCCCGGAACCCGGATGCCACCTTCATAGTTCGATCCCTTGGTGCCACGGAGATGGCCGACTCGATCGGCTCGGTAACTGCCGTTGTCCGACGAATAAATGATGAGCGTATCGTCTGGCTGACCGATCCCTTGCAATTTGTCGAGAAGCCGTCCGATTGCGCGATCGGTGTTAGCGATGGTGGCCGAATAGATGGCAGCAGGATCCGACAGATCTCCATAGCGTTCGACCAAATCTGGTGGTGCGGCAAGAGGCGCGTGGGGCTCATGGAACCAAACGTTAAGAAAAAATGGTGCTTCGGATTGCGATTGTGAACTGAGCCAATGAATCGCTTCATCGACAACTAGGTCACAGGCGTAGCCCTCTAAGGGGCCAACTCTGGCATTGTTGCGAACGAAGTTGTTTGGGTTGTGGTGGCTCGGATTCGCATTGTTTGCCGTGGCAAACCAATCGTCGAAACCGTGATCGTTTGGGTTGGCCTTGTTGGGGTATTTTGATGATGGCGTTCCCAAATGCCATTTGCCAAAATGGGCCGTCGCGTAACCATTGGCTTTTAGATGTTCGGCGAGGGTCAGCTCTCGTTTGGGCAGATGGGTGCGCTGCTCGTTGTCATTAATCCAGCTGTAGATCCCCGACCGAAGATTGGTGCGTCCAGTCAGCAACACTGCCCGAGAGGGTGAGCAGACAGCAGCACCCGAATAAAAATTGCTGAAACGCATTCCTTCAGCAGCCAATCGGTCCAGGTGAGGAGTTTCGACGGGGCCCCCGTAGCAGCCGATATCTTGCCAGCCCAGGTCATCCGAAAGTAATAGCACAACATTTGGAAGGCGTTGCTGCCCGTGGGCTCGTTGCATCATCACGCAGCACATCAACAGCGCGAGGATGAATCGAAGTTGGGGAAGGGAATTTGGTGGATTGCTCATGTTGCCCGTCTGTGAGGGCCGTCTGCAGGATCATATTGAGCACACAATTTAAGGCAACTTTGGAATGCGATGGGTAACAAACTGTATTAAGTGTTGAGGGCCAATGGTGGTTTGCGAGGGAAATTGCTTCGGGCATTCTTGGAGGGGGGGCGGCCGACGATCCATGGTTCGAAAGGACTTTTATCCGATGCGGCAGCCGTCCTCATGAGCAGGGAGATTTTGCTGCCTCGTACAACGAGGCTTGGAATCGCTGCTAAGTTACCGCTATCCGGCTCGTGACCAACCAAACCACTACAAGGACTGCTGGCGATGCTGCTTGAGCGAACCATTTTTACGTTACTGCTTGTTTGTTTTCCGGTGATCGTCCAAGGACAGCAACCGGGAGCTTCCAAGCAGCCCGCTGTTTTTCCTCCGCTGACGGTTGCCCAGCAAGCAGCGAAGCAGAGCTTGGTTGATTCGATTGAAATCGAATCGGGCGCGGATCGTCCCAATATCGTCTTATTGTTTGCAGATGATTTGGGTTACGGCGATCTTGGATGTTTTGGATCGACGGAGATACCGACTCCTCGGATCGACGCGTTAGCAGCGGATGGTATGAAGTTTACTGATGCCTATGTGACCGCTGGAACTTGCAGTCCTTCCCGAGCGGGACTGTTGACCGGCCAGTATCAGCAGCGTTTCGGATTTGAATTCAACACTTCGTCACGCGCAATTACCGAACGGTTGGGGCGAGGTCTCGATCCATCCGCGATCACAATCGCGGATGCATTGCGAGAGGTTGGATATCGAACCGGGATGGTCGGGAAATGGCATCAAGGAAGTCGCAAACAGTATCATCCAGTCAATCGTGGTTTTGATTTTTTTTATGGTTTCCTCGCCGGAGCGCACGCGTTCATTCCACGCAGCGATTTGTCGAAGGTCGAGATCGAGATTGGGGGCGGAGCAGGATCCGCATCGCCGATGCTGCGAGGATTCGAGGAGGAGAATGAAACACGATATTTAACGGATGCATTTGCACGCGAAGCGGTAAACTTTATCAAGCGTCAGAAGTCAAAACAGCCGTACTTCTTGTATGTGCCTTTCAATGCAGTCCATACACCACTGCAGGCGACGAAGGAATATCAACAGCGATTTGCGCACGTCAAGGATTTCAAGCGACGTGTTTATTATGCGATGACTGCTGCGATGGATGATGCCGTTGGTCGAATTGTCGATGCGGTGTCAGAGACAGGTATGGCCGACAACACCCTCGTGATTTTCTTTAACGATAATGGCGGGCCGCTGTATACCGGTGTGCAGAGCAATGGGCCATTGAGAATGGGAAAATTGTTCCTGTTTGAAGGTGGCGTGCGCGTCCCGCTGATCATTCGTTGGCCGTCTCGCGTCGAGGGTGGCAGCGTTTGTACGGGCGTCGTCAGTGCACTCGATATGATGCCCACATGTTGCGCAGTTGCGGGAGCGAACCTGCCAAGTGCGATCAAGACCGATGGCGTCGATCTGCGACCCTGGTTCGCCGGCACACGCACCGATTCACCACACGAATCACTCTATTGGCGTAACGGCGATAATAAAGCGATGCGGCATGGGAAGTGGAAAATGATCGAGGTGCCGAATCATGTTTGGTTGTTCGATCTCGAGTCTGACATTGGCGAGCGGCACAACGTTGCTGAGCAACATGCGGATCGGGTCCTCGAAATGCAGCAGGAGTTTCGTGACTGGGAATCCACGCTCAAGGACCCAGCGTGGCCAGCGAAACCAAATCGTCCGAATCAGGTGATCGACGGCATCAATTATCGCGTCAACATTTAGAGGCAGCAAGATTCAGGGTCGATCGTGAAGTTGCGTCTGGCGTGCCGGTGAGAGCACGCTTGACGGGCGATGATGACCGCGATTCGCCGACCGCTGCTGCAAAAGGCAGCAAACGCAGGTAGGTCGAAAAACGACTCAGGCCGGGGCGGTTTGCCCCGGCCTGAGTCAATATTTCAGCAGGTGAGGACGCCCAAGGTGAGGGATTCCGAGTGCCGCTCTTCAGTGCCCGGCTTTGCCTTGCCAGGAACCCAGTTTTACCTCGCTAGGAACCTGGCTTTTCGCCTGCGGGATCTTAGGCCGCTGTTTTTAAAAACGCCGCTAACCGGTCAGCTCGACTCGGGCTTTGTAGTTTCGCGACTGCTTTGGCTTCGATTTGCCGGACCCGTTCGCGTGTCACTTTAAAGATTCGACCGCACTCCTCCAGCGTATAGCTGTATCCGTCAACGAGTCCGTAACGTAGTCGAATGATCTCTCGTTCTCGGAAAGTGAGTGTTTTCAGTAGCTCATCAATTTTTCCGCGAAGGATGCTGCTGGCAGTCGTTTTCAATGGGTTGTGACTGTCGCCATCTTCGATGAACTCACCAAAGCTACTGTCTTCACCTTCACCGACGGGGCGGTCCAGGGAGACGGGGTGGCGTCCGATGTCCATCACGCGACGAACCTCTTCGAGCGGAATTTCCGTGACTTGAGAAATCTCGTCGTAGGTAGGCTCGCGTTTGAGTTCTTGCGTCAGATGCTTTTGCGCCTGACGAAGTTTGCTCAGCACATCGATCATATGGACTGGGATGCGGATTGTTCTCGCTTGGTCCGCGATGGCGCGGGTGATTGCTTGGCGAATCCACCATGTGGCGTAGGTGCTGAATTTGAATCCACGGCGATACTCGTATTTGTCAACGGCTCGCATCAGGCCGGTGTTTCCTTCTTGAATCAGGTCCAGGAAGGATAGGCCACGATTGCGGTATTTCTTGGCAATCGAAACAACCAATCGCAGGTTGCCACTACTGAGCTGGCGTTTGGTGGCTTCGTAGACCTCGAAGTATTTTCGTGTCTTCTGCATGCGATTGTGCAGGCTGGTTGGACTTTCTTGGGTCACCAGCATTAGCTCGCGAAGTTCTTGCCGCAAGTCGGCTGCTTCGTCGCGGCTAACCGCATCGTTGCCAAGTTCTTCTAGTCGCTGTCGGATGAAATTCATGCGACGAGAAATTTCTTCGAGCTGTTTCAGCAGCGGCGTGACCCGTCGGCTTCGTAAGCTTAGTTCCTCGACTAAGTTCAGGCACTTGCGGCGATTGCGAATAAAGCGTCGGCGAATTTCAGCTTTCAATCTTGGCGAAGTGCTTTTTCGAACTTGCAGTTCAAAATCGCTTTTGTTTTGACAGATCAAAACATCGAGGGTTCGCAAGTTGTGCGGCATCCGTGCCGTGATCTGTTCTTTTGTCAGGCACTCGGTGAGCGACACCTTGATGGTTCGATCAAATGGCAGTTCGCCGGTGTGAACGCGGTGCAAGGTCGCGACGGTGGACCGGAGTGCGTAATCCGATTCCAGAAGCGTGCGACGGAATTGTTTTCGTGTGATTTCAATCTTCTTTGCTAATGCGATTTCTTCTTCACGCGTCAGCAACGGGATCTCGGCCATCTGGCTGAGATACATTCGAATCGGATCATCGCTCGGTTTGGGCATATCGGAGCTTGAAACGGTCGCTGGTTCGTCAGCGACTAGTTTCGATTCACCCGCCATCGTTGCCCGCAGTTGGGATGCGGCGGACGGTTGATTGTTCTTGCCGAGTTCCGAGAAGTTGAGCGTTGATTGCGGCTTCTTATCGATCAACTTGATCTTGTGACGCTCCAGTGACAGGAGCAGCTGATCGAGTTTTTGTGAGTTGACGTCTTCGTCAGGTAGGTAACGATCGACTTCTTCGTAGGTCAAAAATCCAGCTTGGATTCCGCGGGAGACCAGGGTCGAAAGTTCTTGATCCATTAATTGCATATGAACAAACCTCATGTTTATTCGTGTCATCGTGACACGTGGGTCAAAATCCGTTTTGGTAAATTGCGTTGTGGGTCAGCGTGCTGCGGGGAGCGGCTCCTTATCCGGGGGGTTATGAGCGATGTCGGGCTCGTTGGGTTTCGAGCATCGCTTTGAGCATTTCGACTTCTTCATCTTCTTCAAGTTCCGCAGATTGTAGCTTTTCGATCTGCCGTTTTTGTTCGACCGTGAAAGCACATTCTCGGTAGCGTGTCATGATCGCTGCGTAACGCAGCGATGCCGATTCGGGTTTGTCGTCTCTGCGGTTGGCGATTCGTTGTTGCAAATTGACGATCTGGTTTTTCAGTGATTCATTCTCCACCAGCAGCAACACCGCCTCGATTTCCAGCGAGTGTCCGGCGAGCTCCAAGTCTTGGTAAGCCGACAACAACATTTTGGCAGTGTTGCTGGCAAGCCAATCGGGGTCAATCGCCTCGACGGCCATCGCTGCGAGATCGGGATCTTCGATCAACGCTTCAAACAATTCTCGATCGAGCCCGGTGAGTGGGTGGAGCGAAGCGAGTTGCGGGATGTGTCGAGTCGACGGCTGTGGTCCGCCGCCGAAATCTTCTTCCTCGGCGCACTGTGACAGCGCGGCGTTGGGATCGTCAATCGGGGGTCGCTGGTTTTGCGCGGTTGGTCGTGTTGTCGTAGGCTGCGTTGTCGGGGGGCCAGTTGTCGCGGGGCGTCGGTCAGCTGATTTTGGGCGGCGAACGGGTTGGCGAGCAATTTCGTCTCGGAAGTGTTCCAGGCGTCGTTCGAGCCGTTCGAGTTTGAACTCAAAGGTTCGCGACATCCGCTTGAGCAGCTGATCGATCCGCAAGCCATCGGGTGCCTTCGCCGCAATCTTGAGCATCGCGTCAACCGCGCTGGTGACCCGGTGGGTGTCATTCGCGATGTCGACACCGGCTGTCAGACGACCGAGTTTGTGGTCGAGTGCATCGGGTGACTGATCGACCAATTGCTGGAGTTGTTGCGGTCCATGTTCGGTGATGTAGTCGGCCGGGTCACTGCCTTCGGGAAGGGAGAGAACTCGCATGTCGACATCGGCTCGGACAAACAGTTCCAGGATTTCGTCGGCCCGTTTTTGTCCCGCCGTATCACCGTCGAGCACCAGGACGACACGTTCTGCAAGTCGACGCAGGATTTTGACGTGCTGTTCGCCCAGCGCGGTTCCCAGCACAGCCACCACCGGTTCGATCCCCGCTTGCCGAGTTGCGACAACGTCGGTGTAGCCTTCCATGACTAACACTTCACCCTTGCGGCGGATGGCATCTCGGGCGAGGTCGAGTCCGTAGAGTTGGTGGGATTTGCGAAACAACAGCGTCTCGCGACCGTTGATGTATTTGCCGCCGGCACGATCACCGTGCCGCTCCGCGATCGCTGGAATCACCCGTCCCCCTAAGGCGATGGGACGACTTTGCAGATCGTGGATTGGAAACATCAGGCGGCCACGGAACATATCGACATGCCCGCCGCTGCTGCGATTGGACGCGACTCCGGCCGCGTAGGCAACTTCGCCACTGAATCCTTGTTTGGCCAACAGATCGATGGCGTAGCTCCATTGGTCGGGAGCAAAACCAATTCGAAACCGTTGGCGACTCTCGTCGCTGATGCCCCGCGATGCCAAGTAGTCGCGAGCGACTTGGGCATCTTGGCTGGAGCCACTTTCCAACTGGTCGTAGTAGGCGTCAGCGATCAATTTGATGGCCGACATGAGTGTCGGTCGATCTTCTGGACTGCCGGGTTGGGTTTTTTTGCCGCCTCGATATTGCTCGATCGAAATGCCGGCCAATTCGGCGAGCGTTTGCAGAGCACCGGGGAAATCGACGCCGTCGCGACGCATGACGAAGCTAAAAACATCGCCACCAATGTCGCAGGGCCAGCACTTCCAGGTTTGTCGTTCCTGGTTGATTGAAAGGGAGGGGCGGCGATCTTCATGCCAGGGGCATCGCCCCACGAAATTGCGACCCTGTGGCTGCAATTCGATCATCCCGCCGATGACATCCACGATGTCAACCGCGCTACGTACTCGCTCTTTCAGGTCGAAGTCCTGGGGGAGGGACAAACGACAACTCCATTGAAAGGTGCAACTTGTTGATCCACCATCAGTCGTTACCGTTCAAAACGGTAACCGCAGAAAGAAGTGCACACACAGATCTTTCCCTGACGGTTTCACCCTAAGCTGGCGAAACTTTTCCAATCGGTCCACCCACCGTCCTGTTTGGCTCTCCGGCCGCACGGTGGGAAAATTTCGATTGATGCAATCCATTGCAGCGTAGCAAATCTGTCTAGCTCTCGGGCCAAAACAGAAATCCAACACAAGCAGCGGAGAATTGTCAGGAGGATGCTTTGTCGCGTCAACATCAATTTGCCCGCTGTGCTGGCTGCACAGAAGAATCGCAAAAAAGCAAGATTCTGATTTTCGGCAGACCCTCGGGAGGCAAGAAGGGTCGGGTATACTGCGTGAATGAGCGGAAAAACCATCCTTTTGGGCCTGACGTCTGGTGCGATCATTGCCCTGTTTTTGTGGCTGCGTCCCGAATCAGAGGATGCTGAAATCGCCAGAAATCTTGCCCGAAAAGCAAATCGCGCTGAATCGACGACAGCGACCGAAACTCCCGAGATCTTTCGGATTTCGGATTCTTTGATTGCTGAGCGTGATTCAGTCGGCGATACCTGGATTCTTAGCCAAGG
>JAQWPZ010000283.1 GCA_029245125.1 Rubripirellula sp. | reverse complement strand
CCCTGCGGTGCGGGGAGCGGGCACGAAAAAACCCGGCCACAAGGGTGACCGGGTCGTCGTCTTTTCAGTCGATCGTTCCGCTTAGTAGCGGTAATGATCCGGCTTGTAAGGGCCTCCCACAGGAATCCCCAAGTAGTCCGCCTGATCCTGCGACAGGACCGTCAGCTTGACACCAAGCTGGTCGAGGTGCAGCCGTGCGACTTCCTCGTCCAAACGCTTAGGAAGCATGTAGACCTTGGTCTCGTAGGTATCATTTTCACGATTTTGCCACAGCTCCATCTGTGCCAACACCTGATTCGTGAACGAGGTGCTCATCACAAAACTTGGATGGCCAGTGGCACAACCGAGATTCACCAAACGTCCCTTTGCCAAGATGATCACGCTGCGACCGGAATCGTTGAACGTGTACCGTTCCACTGCCCCGATATCAGCAGGCTTGATTTCGCTTTTGGTAGCTTTGCCGTTTTCGACCTGCTCCTCCAACCACGCCACGTCGATCTCAGTATCGAAGTGGCCGATGTTGCACAAAATCGCATCGTTCGGCATTTTGGACATATGCTCGCCGAGGATGATGTCTTTGTTGCCTGTCGTGGTGACGTACAGACGTCCCTCTTTGCAGGCATCTTCCATCGTCACGACTTCGAAACCTTCCATCGCCGCTTGCAACGCGTTGATAGGATCGATCTCGGTTACGATGACGCGGCAGCCGTAATGCTTCAAGCTCGCGGCACAGCCTTTTCCAACATCTCCATAACCACAGACAACGGCGACCTTTCCGGCCAACATCACATCGGTTGCCCGCTTGACGCCGTCCGCCAGTGACTCGCGACAGCCGTACAAGTTGTCAAACTTGCTCTTGGTCGCACTGTCATTGACATTGATCGCTGGGACCTGCAAATCGCCTGACTTGTTCAGTACCTCGAGGCGGTGAATGCCGGCGGTCGTCTCTTCGCTGATCCCGTGGATGTCCTTCAACATTTCGGGGAATCGGTCGTGGACCATCGCGGTCAAATCACCGCCGTCGTCCAGGATCATATTCAGCGGCTTGCCCGACGGGAAATGCAGCGTTTGCTCGATGCACCAATCAAACTCTTCCTCGGTCTCACCCTTCCAAGCGAATACCGGGATGCCAGCGGCGGCGATCGCGGCAGCGGCGTGGTCTTGGGTGCTGAAGATGTTACAGCTGCTCCAAGTCACCTCGGCACCAAGCTCTACCAACGTTTCGATCAGCACAGCTGTCTGAATCGTCATATGCAGGCAACCAGCGATTCGAGCCCCTTCCAAGGGCTTGCTCGTTGAATACTTTGCCCGCAGCGCCATGAGGCCAGGCATTTCGTTCTCGGCCAGCTCGATCTCTTTTCTCCCAAACTCCGCCAGGCTGATATCCTTGACTTTGTAGGGCAAACGATCAGTTTCCACTTGTGACACGTTTCTTCTCTCTTTTCTCAATCGGGAAATGCGAATGTACCTTCAGCCCGGTAGCCGAGCCTGAGGACCTAGCACGGGGACTCCCGCTGATCCGCAATCCCCCGCAAACACACGGGGGACCAGATATTTCTGCCGCTTTCCTAGCGCGGCAGACACTTCAACTATATCCCGTGATCAAGCGATTGACTAGGCAATGGCACTGACCGACAAAAATTTAGCTAGTGAGCAAACGGACGTTTTCACCCAAACAGGTTCTCCCGAACTGGAAACAAGATCGCCAGCAGCGGCGATCGCGTCCTGCACCTCGCATCGAACCAGAAATGCAGATCGACAAATGCATCGAATGCGTGATTTTTGTGTTCCGGGATCGCCATGTCACAGAAGCCGAAAATCCAATTCGCAGGAGTTGCCGGCAGCTCACACTCAGATCCTGAGGGCCGCAGCAGCATCGACCTGACCGCCTCGCCTTCGTCCGGATTGTCTTCGTCCGGATCTGGCAGATATTTTCGCCGCGGCAGCTGGACACCATCACCCCGCTGGATGCCTCGCACCGCGTAAACAACCGAAATTCGCAACAGTTCGGCTGGCCACGGAACGGATGAGCAACGCGTATTGACGCTTCATGCCTCCGCACAGCGTTTAGACGAGGCCTGTCGACCGACAGAACTGCTCGGTCAACATTGCATTCTTATTTCCCCGCGGTCGCTCGACACCACTGGCAGTGTCGACGCTGGTCGCCCCCGTCATACCGACCGCCTCGGCAACATTGTCGGGATTCAATCCTCCGGCAAGCGTCCAACTGGCACCTGGATAACTCTGCGACCAAGCGGCGACAGAATCCCAGTCGAGCGTCTTTCCACTACCCCCATGTTCTTTGCCGGCATCGGCATCGAGCAACAGCTGGCAATCTGCCGCGAGCCAAGGTTCCACCCGAGCCTGAAGTTCTGAGGCTTGGATGGCGTGCCGTGGCAGCTTGATCGCGCGAATGATCGGCAACGAAACGAAGTCGCGGATTCGCCGCAAATCATCAATTGATTCGTCGCCGTGAAGTTGGATCGCATCAAGCCCAACGAGACCACACAACATGGCAATCGATTCGGCGGAGCGATTCACAACGACCCCCACGCGAAACAGCCCTAGACGCTTGGCAAGACCGGCCAAACCCTGCGTTGTCGGCGTTTCCGGATCGAGATAGCGAATGCTCGGTGAAAAAAAATTCAGACCAACGGCGTCCGCCCCACAATCCGCAACGAACCTAATCTCCTCCTCCTGCCTAACTCCGCAAATTTTGACGTGAAACATCGTTCAAGCAGACCGAATGAAGCGAGGGTCAAGTGAATGGGCTGGTGCCCAGTTGAATGGGCTGGAGCTCAGGTGAATGGACTGGTGCCCAATTGAATGGACTGGTGCTAGAGGGACAGAGTATCCGATAACCAACCTGATGCCAGCCTATATCTCCGTCGCGACAGCAACCCGTTCGAGTGAGAGCTTCTATGATTGCCAAAAGTAGACAGTTGGCAACACACGACTTCATCCTGATCACGATCACCGCGGCTGTGGTGGTTGTTTCGTTCCTGCCGTTGTCAGCACCTCGCCGCGAGGTTCGGCTGCGTGATTCAGCCGGAGAGATGCGCACCTACTCGCTGCATCTCGATGACCCGATGCTCGATCGTCTCAGCAGAGAGCAGTCACGAAGAACCAATCAGCGAGCCGGTACGGCTGCTCTCGCCGTCGCCCAATGGCAAGCGGAGGTTGCCGGCTTTTACGCCGAACAATCCAAGCCAGCCGTCATCCAACAAGTCTCCTTCACCCAATCAGAAAACGAGGGCAGCAGGCGTTCACCGGTCCAATTACAGCGTGAGGCATGGCTGCAGGTCCGCGATGAAGCAGAAACCAAAATCGAACAATGGGCGACTGGATTTGAGAGATTGCAAATCCTCGAGGTTCCATCTCCGATCGAACTCGGGGGTGTCATCCCGGCCCATCGACCACTCGGTTCCTACCTGACAGGAGTGCTTGGCGGCTTAGTCGTGGCGGCCATTTTCGCTCTCTGGTCTTTCTGCTCGCCAACCGTTCACATCCCTAAGTCAATCAATGGCAATCAACAATCGATTCCCGTTGACCCGGACCGCGCATTCGACATTGCCTTCTCGGTCCCGAGAGATTGGATCCGCGTTCGTCAATCGCCATCGGTTTGGCTACGACGCGCAGCTGAATTGACTTTGGTGATCGCAGCGATGGTAATCTTGGTGAGCTAACAAGCCGTCTGCCCCTCCAACCATTCGGTCACGCACGCGTTCCGGATAGGGCCTGCCCCCAGTCGGGTGAAATCCCCAGTCGGTCGGGTAAAACCCCCAGTCGGTCGGGTAAAACCCCCAGTCGGTCGGGTAAAACCCCCAGTCGAGTGCACACCAGCAGTGCTTCAAAGAACCGCTAGGCGACGTCATCCAAGAGACCACCGCCTGGCCCCGGTTCGGAATCCCGGCCATCGACAGTGTAGGTTCCCTTTGCCTCCTCCCCTGCCACGATTCGAATCAATTGATTTCCGAATTCGGCGAGATGGAACTGGCAGACAAACAGCGAAACGGCCCGATGGTTGACATCGGCCACAAGGCGGGACACCTGCTCACACCGCTCCACCAGCGGACGATGATCGCCTTCGAGCGACTGCAATTTCGCGGTCAATGTATGACCACTTTGCGGTGCGTCAGCAGACTCCAACAAATCCTCACGCCGCGCGACAAATTCTTCCAGCGTGGCTAGCTGCTCAGAAACTTGCTGCATCACAGCCTGGAGCTCGGCAGTTTTGACGCTCTCGGTGTCAACGCGACACTGCTTTAACAAGCGATCAATCTGCTTAGCGGTTGACCCAAGTTCATCGACATAGTCTTGAACTTGGCTAGTCCATGCATGGCTCACTACGCACTCCGTTGCATCTGGAACAACTCAAACATAGGTTGAGCAACATCTTTGGCGGAAGCATCCGTCAGCTCCTCCACCATGATTTCGTCTAACTGTTTTTGAAACACTTCCTCAGTCCGCCCGCCGTGCATGTAGGCCGGTTTACCAACGGTCTTTCGCATCGATGCCAGCATGCTGCCGAACAAAGTTTGGCCAACGAAATCAGTAAACGCCTCTTCCAGCTCAGGACTCGCTCCGGTCCCCTCAGCAGCTTTCGCTTCCTTTGCAGCATCGCCCAATGGCCCCGCGGCCACCGCTTCAGGTATTCCCGGCTTATTGGGCAAACCGCCCGGTTTCGCAGCGGCGAAATCAGGCATCGATTGGGGCCTCATCGATGCGATCGATCGAATATCCATGTCAAACCGTAGTCGAGAAAGCGATCAGAAATTATTGAAAAACAACCTCGCCATAGAGATCACCTTTTCGTTTTAGCGTTTTGATGATCGCAATGAGATCCTCCGTCGGCACATCCAATGCATTGAGCGCGTCAGCGAGGTTTTTTAACTTTGCATTGACTTGTGGATTCGTCCCGTCGTTGACCTGCACCAACCCACGATTCCCGCCCGCTTCGATCCTGAGGTTTCGGTGGGTGATTAAAACCGGGGCAACCTCAACATCTTTCCCGATCACGACAACACCTTCGCGTTCATTGATCACCACGCGGTTCGATCGGCTTTCCACTTGGATTGGAATCAAGAGCAGCATCGAAATGAACTTAATTGGGTTCGGGCGATACAAGGGCGGAATCAAAACTTCGATGTGCAACTGATCGATCGCCCGCGCGTTTCCCTGATTTGCCATCTCCGATGAGGGTGAACCAAGCGTCAGGCTTTGTAAATTATTGATTGCCTCTTCTACCCGCTGAGCAGTATCGAAGCTGGCAAAATCTCGATCGAGCACCAAAGTAATTTTCCCACTCTGTTGAAACTCCGCTTCGACAGCCGTTTCCATTTTCCCACCACCCTGGATGGTGGCGGTTGTCACAGGACCATCAAGAGAAACCGACAATGCCCCCTGCGCCATGGCATACACCGTCGGATCATTTCCGCGTGGCCCCAACATAGGAGTGAGCATCAACGTGCCACCTTCAAGGCTTTTCGCGTTAATGGCGTTGACCGAAACATCCAACATATCGCCGGGCTGCGATCCAACCGCGGGAATCGTCGCGGTGACAAAAACCAAGGCGACATTTTTTGCATCCGCCACATCGTCTAGGTCAAGTTGCCCGAGTCGGTCGACTGCCATCGAACCGCCCATCATCTGCATCATTCGGGCGAGCGAGCGCGAGGTTGGTCCAGCTCCAGAGTCACCGGTTCCACGGAGCCCCACAACCAAGCCGAGTCCTTGCAGCGTATTGGTTTCCTGGCCTTTCAACCGACACATATCGCCGAGCTTCATCCCGGCTGCGTTCACTGGCTGGGCCGCGATGACCAGCAGAGTCACGATCGCAACAGCCACCATCGCAAGAAAAAAGAAACTTCGTTTCATCGCTGAAAACCAACTCATGTACGTTTTTTAGAAAGGTTGCACGCGGTCAAACATGCGCTGAAACCAGCCTCGTTTATAACCATCCCGCAAATGACCACGGTCTTGTTTCTTAATTTCAACCCCGACCATATCTTTGCTTAAAACAACGTTATCGGGACCAACATCTTGAGCGCGACACAGTCCAGAGATCGACGTCTCCCAAAGGTTGTCGTTGACTCGAATCGCTTTCGTACCCTCAATCACTAGCATGCCATTGGGACGAATATCAACAACGGACGCCGCGATGTTGAAGGTCAACGATTCACGCGATTCGACGGTCGCCTCAGCTCGAAAATTTGAATTTGATTCAGCAGCGACGGTTGGATCTCCCTCTAATTGCGGATCAGGCTGCAACTTGAATCCGGCCAAGTTGATCCAGTCGGTCAGGATCGCTTCGTAGAGCGTCCGTTTGCGATTTTCAGATGACCCCTCGGCCATGACTCGTGTAATCTCGTCCACTCGCACTGTGATCAAATCGTTTTGACGAAAGACACGCATCGGCGGAGGTGGTTGGTAAGTCCAACTCGCCTCTGCGATCGTGACCCGTGGACGCCCATTCGCGTCGACACCGAGTAACGGGCCCTGCCCTGGAACCTGCCCCTGTGGTTGCCCGCGCATCACCTGTTGTGGATTGGATGGAATTCCCCGTCCGTCGTTTGGCGGACCAAATTGGACGAACTGTCCCTCCACGCGTTGACTGACCGGTGTCGCCGGTAAACCACGGGCGGTCACGCCTTGACCCGGCATCACCCCTTGAACCGCTGGCGACAAAGGTTGCGTCAACCCAAGCTGCCCAGGAACCGCGCTGCGCACTTGCGGGGCATGCAGCAGAGAACTGTTCTGCGCCGCCAATTCGGTAACGCAAGTCGGCATCAATGCCGCGGAGAGGATCAAGATGAGCCGTCGCATAGTACCTGCCATGATTTAACGCCTGACGCCAGGAGCTCGTGTGATGATTTCCACCAATCCCGCCTGGACAACACGCCCGAGCAATCGTTTCCGTGGCTGGAAGGTTTCGATTTCGATCAAATCCGAAGCAGCACCGTCCCCGTTGGCCTTTCCTTTGGTGCTAACGGTAATCCCACCACCTACCACTTGAACCTCAATCAACTCACCCCGGCGAATCAAGATTGGAGCGCCCAAGCGATCCCGACGGATCGGACGATTCGCGGACAACGGAGACCTCGCCTCCATCCCAATCACTTCAGCCATGTCCGTGATGTATTCCGGTTTCATCAGCTCCGATGAGATACTCTGAAATTCCAAATCCGTGGCATTGATTTGATCGCCACGGGACAGGCCGCTGCGGGGCACGACCACTTGTGGATGCAACTGCAACAGCAATTCAAAATCCGCTGTGATGGTGCCGGAAACGCCACGGGCAGACATACGGCAACGAACAGCACCCTCGCGAACTGAATCCAAAATTTCCAGGTTTGTGATCGCGGCCAACGACCTTAGCTTTGCCAGGTCGGGCTGACTGGCGTCAACATCGATCGCGTAATCGGTGAGCACCTCCGGCCGAAAGCTTGTAACGCCGCGCTGGATCCACTGCATCACCTTCTTTTTCTCCGAATCGGACAACCGCGAAACTGGCTTTGCTGTGACTTGCCCGTATTGCAAGTCAGCTCCGACGACCACCTGGTCTTGAATGCTTTGGTATCTCGCCGCAGCGAGCTGGCTGCTTCGTTTGTTCGGGTTTGGTTGATACCCCACCACGATCTTCTCGGGGCCAACCCAATCGATACGGTGAGGGGTCGCCTCGGTTCCACGAATCAATTCCGTCAGCCGGCGGCGATCGATCTTCATGGGGTGCCCGTCTAGGGGGACCAAGCCAATCGTGATTCGGCTGATGCGTTGCCAGCCTGCCATGTTCGGATCAAGCGGCACTGCCACGTCTCCCAATCGAACGATCGGAGAGGCAATCGATACGGAACCAAGCGAGCGCAAACCCCAACGCGTGTTGGCATCGATGGAAGCGACCTCGATTCCCTGCTGTGATGCGTATTGGGCATAACCTGGAACGCACGCCAAAAGACAGCCAGCGGCAAACACCAAACGAAGGATGACTGTTTGTTGCGACATGTTTCCTTTCCAGATCGCCTGCATGGAAGGTCCATTGCTGAGCGACTGATGAGCTCAAGAGGATCTAAAACCGTCGAAGATTTGAAATATTCTGCATGATTTGGTCGCCCGCCTGAACAGCCTGACTGTTCAGCTCAAAGGCACGCTGCGTTGTGATCAGATCGATCAATTCCTGAACTGGCTCGACGTTAGAAGCCTCTAGATTTCCTTGCCGAATCTGACCGAGCCCTTCTTCATTTGGATTCCCCTGCTGCTCAGGCCCCGATGCATCGGTTGCCAGATACATATTTTCGCCGACCTTTAGAAGGCCATCAGGATTAATGAATTGCGCGAGCTGCATCTGCCCTTGCAGGGCCAATTCAGTCTGTCCCGGTACCCGTACCAGTACTTCACCACTCGGATTGATGACGAGATCCATCGCGTCTTCGGGGACCGTAATCGGTGGATCGAGCAAACGCCCGGTTTGACCCGAGCCAATCACTAGCTGCCCGTTCGTATTGATATCGAGGTTGCCCGCTCGCGTGTACATCACATCTTGGCTGGCGGGATCTAGGACCCGCAGGAACCCCTGGCCCTGAATAGCCACGTCCAAATCACGACCGGTTTGATTGAGTGTCCCCTGCCGCTGATCCGTTTGCGTACTGGTGACACGAACCCCCAAACCAACCTGGGTTCCAACCGCTGTTGGTGTTTGGCTGGCGTCCTGAACTCCTGGATAGACTTCCGCTCGATAGAGAAGATCTTCGAAGTTCGCGCGATCTTTCTTGAACGCTGTCGTATTGATGTTGGCCAGGTTGTTGGCGATCACGTCCAACTTCGTTTGCATCGCCTCCATTCCGGTGGCGGCTGTGTACAACGTTTGAACACTCATGACGGTTCCTCGCAGGCGATGCGTTGGTGGATCGGCTTTGTGTTAGGAAACTTGATCAGGGAACTGACAGCTTATGACAGTCCTCGACTGATCAACGTACCCATCATCGAATCCTGGTTTTGAATCATCCGGACGTTGGCTTCGTAAACGCGTGATGTCTCAATCAGCTCCATCATCGCAGCGGTCGGCTTGACGCCGGATTGCTCCAACATTCCCGCTATTACTCCGCGTTCACCCTCAGGAACAAGGTCAAACTCAGCGAGCGGTTTGAATTCATTACCTCCCAGGTGTGAAACATCGCCCAGGCTTTTTGGCTTGGCCAACATCAGCTCATAGGAATTCCCGCCCTGGCTGATCCGCCCATCGGGTGCCACCTGGAAATCTTTACCTGATTCCAGCTGGATTGGCTGGCCATCACTGGCAAGTACCTCCGCACCATTGGCCGACTTCAGGCGACCAGTCGCATCGATCACGAAGTTTCCCGCCCGCGTTAAAAATTGTTCTTCACCACGCTGCAAAACAAAAAAAGAGGTCGGATCTTGAATTGCAAAGTCTGTTTTTCCGCCAGTCGATTTCATCGGTCCCATGGCGAATTCCGTTTCCGCCTTGTTGATGGTGACGCCTCCGCCAATGTCGTCTGCGCCTCCCAAACCCGAGTTTACCTGCCCCTCCTCGATCATCTCCGCAAAACGAGATTGAAGGACGGTGTCGCTCGGCTTGTAGCCGGGAGTATCAACATTGGCCAAATTGTTACTCAACACCTTCATCCGATGGCTCTGAGCATGAGCTCCGGAAGCAGAAAGGTACAAACCGTAGGGCATCACAATCTTTCGCGGATGAGCAAGTGGACGATGGTCTGCCGGTAACAGTTTCACCGGAACCGACACAAGCTCATTCAGCCCACCGCCACCAAAACCGGCTCAGCATTTCCTCCACCACGCCAGTTGCTAGCAACTGACCTCGCGACCACCAAGGTGGGCCAGACCCCCTCTGCTCACGATTCCACACTCACGCCAGTTCAGCGTTGACTGTCAACGCTGAAAAGCTGCCCAAAAAAATCGGAATCCTGCAAACAGCTTTTTAAATGCGGGAGTCGATTTCGCGGTGATTCTAGCACGTCGGGGGGGCTCGTTCATTTTTGACAACGTGCGTAGACTTAAATGGGTGAACTGGAAACTCAACAACTCGCTGCCATGCAAAACGAAAAAGACATTTACGAAGAACACGTGCTGGACCACTACGAGGACCCCTTCCACAGGGGGCCCCTAGAAGACGCGACGCACGCCCACGAGGCGAACAATCCACTTTGCGGGGACGTCATCCATATCGACCTGCGTCTGGATTCGGAAGGAAAGATCGAGCAGGCTTGGTTTGACGGTGAAGGATGCGTGATCAGCCAAGCGTCCGCTTCGATGTTGGTCGAAGCGATTGAAGGCAAGACGGTAGAAGAGTTACGCGAGTTCTCCGCAGATGACATGCTGAACCTGTTTGGCCCCAAGCTGACCCCGAACCGACAGAAATGCTGTCTGTTGAGTTGGCGGGTGCTGCAGGGTGCGGTTCATTCGCCGTTGGACGGAGAAGAGGAAGATCAGGACGGGCTTAATTTCGGTGGCCCTAGTTTGAAGGAAGAATCGTGACAAGTAACGGTGAGCAAATGCCAGATATCGCTACCGATCCACGACCGGTCGATTTCAGCGGAGATCTAGCGAAATATCGGGAAGATTTCCCGATCCTCAGCCGGTCTGTCTCCAGCGGTGAACCGTTGATCTTCTTGGACAACGCGGCGAGCACGCAACGACCTCGCGCGGTGATCGACGCTATCAGCCATTGCTATGAGCACTATTACGCAAATGTACATCGCGGCATTCATACGCTGAGTGAGGAATCGACTCAGCGGTACGAGCAGGCACGGGCCACCGTCGCTGATTTCGTTCATGCCGCTTCGCCGAAAGAAATTGTTTTCTGTGCTGGCACGACCGCCGCGATCAACACCGTCGCTCGGAGTTGGGGTGATGCTAACATCGGTGCGGGCGACGTAATTTTGTTGACGATCGCGGAGCACCATGCCAACATCGTTCCCTGGCACCAGTTGGCTGAGCGAACCGGATGCAAGGTCGAGTTCATCCCGCTTGGCGAGGATCACACAATTGCTGACGAGCAGGTCGCCGAAGCCCTGGCACGTTGGCAGCCAAAATTGTTTTCGTTTGTAGCGACAAGCAACGTGCTGGGAACGGAGTTCCCCGTCGAGCGTTGGGTGGCGTTAGCACGCCAGCACAACGCCACTGTCTTGGTGGACGCCGCTCAAGCAGCACCACATGAGAAGGTTGACGTTCAAGCCTGGGATGCTGACTTCGTCGTTTTTAGCGGCCACAAAATCTGTGGACCGGGTGGAATCGGTGTTCTGTACGGAAAAGAGCAGCAGCTTGAATCGATGCCGCCATTTCTCGGCGGTGGAGCAATGATTCATCGAGTCACGACTTCAGGTTACGAACCTGCTGGGCTGCCCGAAAAGTTTGAAGCGGGAACTCCACCCATCGCAGATGCGATCGGTTTGGAGGCCGCAATTAATTACGTCAGCGACATCGGCCTCGAGCGGATTGCCGCACACGAACGGGCTTTATGTCAAGTTGCCGACAGTGGACTGCGGGGAATCGATGGGGTCCGCGTGATCGGGCCGACTCCCGAGCTCAAAGGCGGCATTGTCAGTTTCGTGATCGACGGAGTCCACTCACATGATATCGCTCATCAACTGGACACCGCGGGAATCGCAGTCCGGGCTGGTCATCACTGCACGATGCCACTCCACAAAGCGCTCGGATTGAATTCCACCACACGAGCCAGTTTCTACCTCTATAATACGATCGATGAGGTGCACCAACTGATTGAATCGGTGCGAGAACTGCGGGCTAAATTTGCTCCCTCTGGTCGAAGGCGACGCCGGCGATGATTCGATTCTGCTTGACGCTTGTCGCGACTTTGCTGGTTTGCCAAGCAGCAATCGCAAGAGTGACAGCCGTCAACGTGGTCGTGGTGGTCAATGCCGACTCGGATGACTCCCAAAAAATCGCTGATGCTTACGTTGCTGCCCGAGGTGTCCCCCAAGAGAACCTTATCCATCTGCGAGATGTTCCAGATGGATTAAAAATCAGCCTGGAAGATTTTCAAACCAAAATCTTGATGCCGGTCCTAAGCGAATTGGACGGTCGGGGACTGACACCAAAAACGAAAGTGATCGCCTACTCGGCCGGCTTTCCGACTTCGGTAAACGTGTCACGACATCATGACCAAATCGAAGACGAGGACATCAAGAAATATCAGCGGCCCACCGCTTCGTTGACCGGCCTGACCTACCTGTATCATTTCCTGCTTGCAGATAGTCCCAACTACCTTGGATTTGGAGCCAACCGCTACGCCCGCGGTCAGTTTGGGCGACATTTCGCGAACCCTTTCACAAAACCCTCCGACCGATCCGCATTCGACGCTGCGATGGCCACCTCGCGTTCAGATCAATACGCCGAGGCAGGTGAAACATTTGAGAGTTTGTTCCAAGCACACCCCGCGATGCCGGCACTAGCCATTCTGGCCGCCGAAAATCGGGCATTGAATAAGGACAACGAAGCGGCAACTCTGCTGGTCAAACAGGCGATCGCCGCTGGTTGGCAATCGGGGCATTATCTCCGTGAAAACACGAAACTCAGTGACTTGGTTAACCGGGATGATCTGAAATCACTTATCCAACGTCTGGGCGATCATCCGACCTCGGTTCAGGAACCAATTGGCTTCTCGTCGCAAGTTGGCTGGTCGAACAGTGGATATCCTTTCAACAAGTTTGACCAGGGAATCCGCTACATGATGTCGTGCATGTTAGCTGTAGTGCATGAACGCGGCAGCACTGTTGAGCAAGCGGTCGCGGTACTGAAGCGTGCGGCCAAATCGGACTTCACCTACCCACGAGGAAAATTCTGGTTCACCAACACCAAGGACATCCGCACCAAGACACGCTTCCCTGCCATTGGCAATTCATTGGAATGGCTTCGCCACCTTGGACACGATGCAGACTTGGTTCATACGGTGATGCCTAAGTCCGAAGGTGACTGCATCGGCCTGATGCTGGGAACTGCACGTATGGATTTAAAACCCACGCCGTGGCAGTTTATGCCCGGGGCGATCAGTGAGAACCTGACCAGTTTAAGTGCTGCATTTGGAACCAGCTCTCAATCGAAAATCACCGAATTATTGCATGCGGGTGCCGCGTTAAGTGGTGGCGCTGTCGCCGAGCCTTACGCGATCCCCAACAAATTCCCATCACCAATGCTGTATGGATATTACGCCAGCGGTGTCAGCGGAATCGAAGCCTTTTATCTGTCGATTCCCAGTCCCTACCAATACTTGATTGTCGGCGATCCCCTGGTTCAGCCCTTTGCAAGACCTGCAAAGAAATGATCGCGTTTCACGAAAAAACCCGCCTGTTTGCACAAGCGGGTTGCGATGATCACGAGGGCATTAAGTCCGAGCGAGTGGCTTACCAGTTGTATTCCAGGCCGAAGTATCCGCCGTGCAATAAGTAACTATCGTCTGCGTGAACTTGTCCACTCTCTGCCAGCGAGGCATAGGTGTTCGGCAAGGAATCCCAAGCGGTTGCAACGCCGGTGATACCAACCAAGCGGTATCCGCCCCGAACCGTCCAAGCACACCCCAGACGGTAACCGAGCCCCATATCAAACTCACCGATCGATGCAAGCGCGGTATCCGAGTCGGTCGTGCTGATCACGTCTGTCGGTGAACCGCTGAGGTAAGCCAAGTCAGTTTCGGATCCAATGCGATGCTGCTTTTGTGCATGGTTTGCATAGAGACCAAACTTTCCACCAACGTTCATACTCAAGCGACTGCTCAGGCAGTAATTCAATTGGCCGCCGAACTGGTAACCGTATAGGTTGTTCTCGACGTCAACACGATCATAGATGTCGGTCGGTTGATAACCGACCGAACCGTCGATGTTGTAGGCGAGTTCGAGATCATCCTTAATTTGCATCCAGCGGAATCCGTGACTGGCCATCACCCGGATACGACCGCCGCAAGCTCTCACGAGCGGGCCAGCTGCCCCACCGTAGCCATAGCAGCCGTTCTTTCCAAAACCAAGTTTGTTAGCCAAGCAGTATTTTGGCGGGCAACAATTCGCATAGGATGCTCGGCGAGCGCCCATCAATCCAAAGCAGTACAGATTCGCTTCGAGCCCCTGGAAGCTGACGTCACGGGTCAGGCGAACACCCGTTGCTCCGACATAGTTAACATCGGTGCCGTCGATGATATCAAACACATTGCCGGCGTTGAATCCACCACCAGCACCGTCAGGATCAACATCGATTCCGTTGTACGTAGGCATCCAAGAAACGATCGTCCCCGCACCACCGGTTCGCGTTTCACTCTCAGTGCCGGGATTCCAGTTGAAGTACGTGAGCCCCAATCCGAATCGACCACATTTGATATACCGTCCAGCACTGATCTCAAAGCCGACTGTGTTGTCAGGGTCGACTGCTGTGCTGGAAAAACCGTTCAATCCGCCAGCGACGGTTCGAGCACTGCCGCTATCTAAGCCAAAGTACAACAGATTCAAACTGCCAAAGCATGGTTTCAGTGGCAGGCGGGCCGACGCACCGCAAGAACCGTCAGAACAGCCTTCCCAAGGCTCAGATGCCGCTGCGGCATAAGCGTCACCAACTTGTGCATCAGTAACCGGAGCGGGCATTTCCGCCGCAGGAACCGGCACCGCCTCTTGCATCGACGAAGGACGTGCAACATTCATCGAGGCGGGCTGGAATGTGTTCCACTGCGCTGGAGCCACATAGCTTGTTTGTGCCTGGACAGCACCACAAACAGTAATACCAAGCATCGCAGCAACAGATCGCAAGACGTTTATTTTCATTGAATTGAATCCCTTTCAAAAATCAAATCGTGATCCTTCACTACGATCAACCTCTCTTACCTGCTCCGTCCCATCAAATAAACAAATGGAATAAAGAATCAGAAGACGAACCGTGTAAGAACTGTTCCAACGCGTGAAAAAACCGACGAACTTATCAGTGACAGTGGGCAATCCATGACCCAAACAGCGACTCCATCCAGCGACCTGAATTCAACGATGCAGGTCCGACCAAGAGGATTCATCGACCGCTAAACGGGGTATCTCGCCGAGAAACACAAGAACCCGCTCGCACGGGAGGAACCCCATGCCTACAACAGTTGCATCAAATGTGATCGACACCGTCGAAAACCGTTCGGCAACCAACACCAGCGGATTAATCAATACACGCCGCAGCACTGGCCAGCAGAAACGAACAGCTAACTCGCGTTCCACTGGCACAATCGATCGCCAACATGCGGTCGATCCCGACGCAGGATGCGATCGCACCCGACCTGCGGAAAAAAAAGAGGCTTCAAGGTTCACCGCAGGGAGGGCAACTTTCCGTGCTGACCAATCAGGCGAGTCTCTGGGGACCAACAGTTGGTTGCTCGCAACACCAGTTCACCTGAAGTGTCGGACAGGTCGCCTTTTGCGTCGGACGCCAATCGCGAACGCTACGACAGTTCAAGACTCTCTGCCAATGCAGATCAATTGTTCTTTTCGACCAGAGCCCGCACCCACGCCGACTCGGAGAAACAACTCACCATCGGAGACCGCTGGACTGGCGTAACAATCATTTCCGAGTTGATTCTTCGCCACCAACTCAAAGGACTCGCCTGCTCGAAAGACGAAAGTTTCACCATTCAGGTTAGACACATAGATCATGCCATTTACGATCACTGGCGAAGCACTGAAATTCCCACCCAAACGCTTCTTCCACTGCAAGTCGCCAGAGTCGGTCGACCAACAGTACGCGATCCCATCATCTTTCACACCCACAAGATAATCCCCCGATACGATCGGCGAGGGTTCGTAAATCTTGGTCGGCACCGACCAGACTTTTTTACCGTTTCCGTCCACGCACATCGTTTCGGATTGCGGATAACCACCGCTGGCAAAGATAGAATCGCCCGAAGTGACGACGGTGCCGCAGGTGGATGCAGCGATCCCTGGGGTCTGCCAATTAGTCTCGCCAGTCACTGGGTCGTAGCTAGAAAGTGTCTTGCCACCAGCGATCAACAACTGGTCTCTACCGCCGACGGACGCTACCTGAGCGCTTGAATAGCTGGTGTCGTCACTACGGGCGATTCGCCAAACCACCGAACCACTCTCGCCATCAAACGCTGTGAGATGGCCACCCCCCTCGTTATCTGCTGGAAAAATCACCAGTGATTTATAAATGAGCGGTGATGGGGCATACCCAAATCTGGAGACAAATTTCCCAGCTTCGTTTTGCCACAGGATTTTGCCACCACGGTCGAGTGCGGTGGCCATGATTGCACCGGCATTCAACATGCCAATGTAGAGTCGTTGGCCATCACTCGCGATCGTCCCGTTCGCGTTGGTTGCCTTCTTGTGGACTTCGCGTGCTGTCGGAAAGTTTCCTTCGTGTATCAATCTCCGCCACAACTCATCGCCTGTCTCACGATCGTAAGCGAGTACCCATTGCTGCTGAGTCTCATCGTTCGCAGTTGCGAGGTACACTTCGGAACCAATCACAATCGGCGAGCCGTGCCCTCGCCCGGGAACATCCGCTCGCCACCGTAGGTTAGTTGAATCATCCCATTCGGTCGGAAGCGATTGGTTGATCGCAGTCCCATCCCCCCGCGGCCCTCGCCACCGATTCCAATCGCTGCCCGGATCGTATTCCAGTTCAATGACCGGAATTCCGCTATCAGCGGTCGAGATTTCACTGACCGGGTTTGACCTACCGCAACCAATCATTAACACGCTGAACAACAGGCAAGCGTAGGCAAGCAATCGACTGCAAATTCTCAACATAATTATTTTTTCAGTTCCGCGAGAGCCTTGGCATCGACGACTTGATGTTCGAGTAACAAGTCTCTCAAAGTTTCCGCCATTGGCAAGTGGTTCGTCAGTATCTCAACCGCTCGTTCCCGCTGTTGTTCCAGAATATTGTTGACTTGCCGGTCGATTGATTCTAGCTGTGTCTCCGAAAGACGCTGCTGCGTACTTCCGGGCTTGGATTGGGTAGGGAAATATCCGATTCCCACTTGTTGCCCACCGCAGCCGAATTCCTCAACCAGAGCGCGAGCGATCTCGGTGGCCCGTACAAGATCCCCAGCCGATCCGATTGAAAGATCTTGCAACAGCAACAGTTCAGCTTCTCGACCGCCCATCAAAACGCAAATATCATCCAGCAATCTGGCTTGGGTCATCACGTATTTATGAGCGTGTTGCTGATGTCGCACAAAACCCAGTGCCCCGGCCATATCCCCTCGAATGGAAATCTGCTCGATCGGGGGTGAATGCGAGCAACAAAGCGAACAAACAGCATGACCCGCCTCATGGGTCGCAACCACACGCTGTTCAGCCGTCGTCATGTCTGGGCGTTCCACCCATTCCATAAATGCGCGATCCATATCAGCAACACACGTTGGACCATGCACATTTTCACGTAAGCGGTGGCGAGCAACAGACCGACACAAAGCATTGAGATGGTCACCCGAGTATCGCGTGCCAGCCGCAGCCCCTTCCACAAATTCGCCGGTTCTCCGAACAGCGAACTCGATCGCCTCACCGGTCATGCCCAACCGCATCTGATCGTCGAAGATTTTTAGAATCTCCCGACGATCCTCGGCATCGGGGTGCGGAATTTGCAGATGGAATTCAAAGCGTCCCGGCCGCAGCAACGCGGGATCAAGAACTTCTACCAAGTTGGTCGTGCCAACGACGAAAACCAGTTCATCACTATTGAACCCATCCATTTCGGTCAAAAGCTGATTGACCATCGAATGCTCAACGCCACTTCCTGTGTAAGTTCCGCGGGCCGAGGCAAATGAATCTAGCTCATCAAAGATGATAACCGAGGGTGCTGATTGGCGAGCCTGTAGAAAGACCTGCCGCAACCGCTCTTCACTTTCGCCAACCCACCGGCTTTTCAATTCCGGGCCAGAAATCACGGTCACAGCCGCCCCAATGGATGTCGCAATTGCTTTGGCAAACATCGTCTTGCCTGTTCCGGGCGGTCCCCAAAAAATCATCCCGCGGGGTATCAACTTTTCCATCCGCCGAATTTCGTCGGAATCCGTCAGCACGTCTTTCGCAGCGAGAACATCCAGAATCTCGGACTTTAGCTTTCGCTTCACTTTGCTATATCCGCCGATGTCCCGCTGTAAATCAACATGCGGAATTTCTAGTTTGCCACCAGACGTTGCCTGACGAATTTGGGCATAAACATGCGTCGCATCGTGCGGGTAATCTTCTCCACTTAACGTTGACAACAGCTTCCGCAAACGCACCACGTTCATCCCCGACACGTAGCTGTACAACGCCCATGGGTTGAAAGCTTGCCCGAATTTGCGTGATTCTGCCTGAGTGACCAACTGCTGCAGCCGTTTGCGAGGAATCCCAAGCAGACTGTGCCGATGCGGAAACAATCGCTCGATCACCGATGGCAACGAGAAGGACGGGTGCTTGAACCCGAGCCACACCAACTCGGGATTTTCATACAGCAGCGAAATCACTTCCCTCGCTTCGGACGTGAGTCCGCCCTGGCTAGTCGTCAACAAGTCAAGGTGCGGTAAAACAACGACACGTTTTTCGACCGCTCCCCGAACGGCATCACGTAATTGGGCGATCATTGTGCCGACCAGGCCGTTGGGCACGAGCTCCCCATCTTCACCGGGGGTTGGCCGTCCATCCAAATAGAGGCAACGAAGATTCAATTGCTTGAGTCGATTTCGCAATTCGGCGTACAGATACGGCGACAGGTCCTTGTCGCATTCAATCAAAACGGGCAAGCCACGGGTCAACTCGGTCGCCACTTGCGATATTGGTTCGCAGTAAGCGATTTCGACGGCCTGCGGCGGAGTCAAAGCAACCGGTAAGTCGCTTTCGGGAATCTTCACGGACATGATTTGTTTTTCAGTGTTTACAATTCCACGACGATCGTCAGAGATCCCGACGACAGGTCCTCGGTCATCTCTTTTATCTGGCCCAACTGTGCTGCTTTGATTTTGAGGGCTGCGGCGGTAGCCCGGTTACATGCTTGATCAAGCTCGCTCCGAAGATCGCCCAATTTGGATTCCAGTTCGTCAGTAACCTGTTGTTGCAGATCATCCTGGCTTCGCTCAACGCCCTCATCGAGTTCGCGGGCAAGTTGTTTCCTCAAACCCTCTTCAATCTGCTTGCTGGCTTGCCCCCGATCATCGTAGGTCGTGCCAGACTTCTTGCGTTCCAGTCTTACTTCTTGATTTTCGACAGCCATAAGTTCGATCATTCCGGTCGACAATTCAATCTTTGTGCGAATGTTGCCGTCCTCACGAATCATTTGCTGGCCGTCACGAATGAAGCCAATCTGCGTCAGTTCGATGGCCAACAATTCCGCCATTTCACCACAGGGCAACAGGTCAAGCAATTCAAGTTGCGTACGGACTCGATCCTCCGCACGAATGACTCGGCATGCGGATTCCTTGACCGTAACTCGATAAGCACGACTCATGAGATCATTCTTTCTGTTGCAGTAGCGGCAACCAGGTGCATTTCATCGTCGCGCCATGCTGTGGTTATCGCTTACAGTTCCAATTCAACCAACATCCGCTCCGCATGCCGGTTCAGTCGATCCCCACCGACCTGCTCCCAACAAGATTTTAACCACTGCGATTCCACATAACCCTCGTCAAAGTATCCAACTGATCGGCTATCGCGATACCAATCCCCGATTTGACAGACCGCCCGGAGCAGGGAGGCACCAGACCGATACGTCGCCGCACGTTGGGACACGCTCAGCTTAGTCGTATCCAAAATGGGAAACCATTGTCGAACGGACGTTGATTCAGATAACAATTGATCAGCCGCAATCAATAAGAATCTGCACAGATCGGGACGTCGGTGGTTTCGCGCGGCAGCTAGAAACGCCATCAACACGCGATCCTCTTGAGTCCCGAGTTGTTCAACCTGATGCAAATCCGTCAGCTGCGATTTTAATTGCAGCAACCGAATCGTGCATTCGACGAATTCCGG
>JAQWPZ010000279.1 GCA_029245125.1 Rubripirellula sp. | reverse complement strand
AGTCTACGACTCGTACCAACAACTGCTAGACGATGAACGATTGCAGGTCATTGACATTGCGGTGCCGCCCGATGTGCAACTGGAAGTTATCCGCGAGGTAGTTCAACGCCCACACATCCGCGGAGTGCTGGCCCAGAAACCACTTGCCGCCAACACGGAAGATGCTGCTGAAATCGTGCGACTATGCCGCGAGGCTGGCATCACATTGTGCGTCAACCAAAATATGCGTTACGACCAATCGGTGCATGCCTGTAAGTCGCTGATCAATCAGGGACGCTTTGGAGAACCGGTCCTGGCAACCATCGACATGCGGGCAATTCCTCACTGGATGCCCTGGCAAGAACGACAAGGTTGGCTGACCTGTCGAATTATGTCGATCCACCATTTGGACACCATGCGATACTGGTTTGGTGATCCGACAAGAGTACTGGCCAGCTTCCGCCCGGATCCGCGTACCAAATTTGAACATATCGACGGCATCGGCCTGTACATTCTGGAATACGAATCGGGGCTGCGGTGTCTGATTTGCGATGATGTCTGGACAGGACCGGCCCGCGAGGGAGCGGCCGAGGATCTTAAGATCCAGTGGCGAGTCGAAGGCACCGAAGGGCTGGCAATGGGCCAGATTGGTTGGCCGCGGTATCCCGAAAAATGTCCCAGCACGATCGACTACACCACCACCTCCGACGGCCGCTGGCATCGCCCCCGCTGGGAAGAAGTTTGGTTCCCTGACGCCTTCGCAGGGCCAATGGCCGAACTGCTATCCGCACTGGAGTCAGGCGAAGTACCAATCACCAATGGTGAAGACAATTTGCAAACCATGCGGCTGGTCGACGCTTGCTATTTAGCAGCCCAGGAGCATCGCGCGGTGGAAATCAATCCGCCGACGCAACCGAATGATGAAGTTTGAGCAAAAGGAACCACACCCCAGCACCACACTGAACAAGCAAATCAGGCCCCGTCCCAGCTTAACGCCTGCTCAATCGCTTCTTCGTATTCCAAGTCGGTGAACTCCAACGTATCCCGCATTCTGGCGAGCAGCTTGGTTTGCGTTTCACCCATTTGGTCGGCGGTCGCTGCCAGGAACATTGCCTGCAACGCCGTGGAACGCTGACTCTGACTCCAGCGGCGACTGACCGTCAGCACGTAATTACCGGCTTCGATTTGATTTTGCTGGGCGATGGAGCAAAGCTGCCCGAGTTCTTCGCGATCGACCGGACGCTCCAGCAAGTGTCTACCGATTATTTCTAGCGATTGAATTTCGGCCTCGGTGATCGCTCCATCAGCGATCACGACCAGCACACTCGACCTCAACGCCTCTTCGCGAAATTGCGACTCCTGAGCCATTGTGTGACTCTGCTCATCCATCGCTAGAACCGTTGAATCCCAGGTCGAGCGGCATTGGTCACAATGGACGAAAAGTTCGGCCGCCCCGACAGGTACGGTGGGGATGAAATAGATCGTCAGCCAAGGTCGACGTGCCCGCAACCGATAGCTCTGGGTCGCTGCGCAGGTCGGGCAATGAAAATCGCCGCGATCACGGGTTGTCGTCAGATTCATGGTCCCGATCAAAATCATGCCTCCATTTTGACCGATGCTTCGGTTTCTGCTAAGTGGTACGCGAGTGTTTCGTTGGGGATCCATTCGAGACCGGTTTGTGCCCAGTCACTACGGAGTGAACCGCACACAATGCGAATCGAATACCCCAGGTTATACCGATTGTGCCGATTTTAATGAAGATTTGCGGCGGCGATACCGATACTCGACGAGACATCTTTGTCTCGGCCGATCAGGATTTTGCCACCCGATGCCACCGCTGCCCATCTCTGCGACACGAACGAGCACGCCGCTCAGTACCCAGCGGCTGCTGTTCCAATTGAATTCGGACCAAATTGCGCTGCAGCAAAAGTTCGACCAATTGAGCACCGGACGCCGCGTGCTGCGTCTGTCAGACGATCCCGTCGCCGCGAATCGTGCGATTTCTTTACACCAAGGGATCGATCTTGGGGAACAACTGCTGCGGAACGCAAATTCGACCACGAATTTTTATCAAGCGACTGACTCGGCGTTAGCCCAAGTCGATAACGCATTGATCGCGGCTCGTGGAGCAGCTTTGGAGGGCGCACAGACGGTCATTTCAGAGGATGAGCGGGCAGCCTTAGCAGGAACGATTCGGGAAACGATTAACTCCGTCTTCTCTGCAGGAAACTCGCTATATCGTGACCACCAGCTACTGGGGGGCTTCCTCGAATCTGGCGTCGCTTATGAATACGACAATCAAGACATCGTCTTCACCGGCACCAACGCCACGGGCCGCACAGAACTTGGAGCCGGAGGGCCGTCCAAAATTAATGTGACCGGCAACGAAGGGCTGGGCACCAATGCGATCTTTATCGAAGGCGACTCGCTGAACACGTCGATCAACGCCGACTCCCGGCTCGTCGATCTTCGCCAGGGTGAAGGGGTAACCCCTGGGAAGCTGAGGTTTTCGGGTGGGAGCAATTGGGTGGATCTCGACCTGACGCCCTCAGCAACGATTGGCGACGTGGTTGATCTGGTCAACACAGTCGAAATTGATGGTCGACCGTTAAACGCGTCTTTGACAAACGATGGCATCCGGATCGAGTATGCCGACGGCCTCTCCGGCACCTTAGCGATCCAAGACGCTGTGGGCAGCAAAATGGCCAAAGAACTTGCGATCAGCAATCCCGACGGCATCCAAGCTCCCCCAATCATCTGTGACTTTTTGACGCCCCGAGTCACAACATCGACGAAGATCACCGACCTCGACAACGGTGCAGGATTGGATCTCTCCGCGGGAATTCAGCTTTTGCAGGGTGACAAAACATTTGTGATTGAGCTTGGCGATGCGGAAACCGTTGGCGATGTACTGATTGCGATCAATCGCAGTGGCGGTGACGTGCACGCGGAATTGAACGAAGCCGAGGGCCGCATCCAACTGCGGGCACGACGCAGTGGCGTCGACTACAGCGTGGGAGAAAACGGAGGTGATGCCGCTCGCAGCCTCGGTATTCGCACAGCCACCGAATTGACAAAGTTGTCGGATCTCGGACGTGGCCAGGGAATGTCGCTCAACATCGACGGCCCTGACTTAATCATCACCCGACCCGACGGAACCGAATTGCCACTCGATCTTAATGGACTCGAATCCGTTACCGATGTGATACAGCTGATCGCCAATCACCCCCAAAACCAAGACACTCTGCAAGTCTTGGTTGATCTCAACGATTTTGGCAACGGTCTGCAACTAAAAGCCCCTCCGGGAGCCGCACAGCTCTCGATACGACAGGTCGGGATTAGTGATGCTGGACTGCGGCTCGGTTTGGTTGCCCCGGGAACAAACGATGCCACGGGATCGATCGTAGGACCGGTTGATACGATCGTCGGCACAGACTTTGCTCCCCGCGATGCCGGTGGCGTTCTCGATACGTTGCTTCGACTCGAACGGGCCATTGGCGAAGGTGAGATTCCGGAGATCGCCCGATTACAGCTGAAATTGGATGATGATTTTGATCGCGCCAGTCGCTCGCGGGGCCGCATCGGCGTACTGTCCAACAATCTTCAACAACTACAAGCCAGCACCGAAAACAAAGTGATTCAGTTACGTGGACAGCTTTCGCAGGAAGTCGACGCCGACTTGGCGACGGTGATCAGCGAGCTTACCCAGCGGCAAACCGCTCTAGATGCGTCGATGCGGCTGATGGGCCAAACGTCGAAAATGACGATCCTGAACTTCCTGTAACGATTTTGTCGATTCTGCCGGATGTTCAGTCGATAACAAGGTTGACGGAAATAGGAATCGCTACGCTGCGCCGACGCCCGTGCTCGCCACCCGGTAAGAATTATCATGCGACTCGACACCCAACGATTTGGCACACTGCAATTAAAAGCCGACCAGTTGTTCTTGTTTCCCCAAGGACTGATTGGAATGGAAACGCTGCGACACTGGGCGTTAATGCCCGATGAGCAGAATCCATCGATCGCATGGCTGCAAAGTGCGTCGCGCGGTGATCGAGCGATACCGTTGATCAGCCCACGAGCCTTTTTCGACGACTACCGCGTCCATGTAACACGACGTGAACTTGCGTCGCTGCACATGCAAATGGGGGCCGAGCTCTACGTGCTGACAACGATTTCGGGGAGCGCAGGCCGGCTGACTTCGAATCTGCGATCGCCCCTACTGCTGAACCTCAGCCGAAGACTCGGTTGTCAGGTGATAACCTGCGATGAGCAGCCGATTCAACAGACTCTACCGCTTAAAACGGCTGCGGCGAATATCACAGCAGCCCAATTGACGCGTCACGTCGCGTAAGCGGTCGCGAGGGAGTTCTTCCTTGGCGGCGAATCGCTACGATCGGTATGTGCGGACCTCTGCTAGCTGGAGGTGGATTTGTGTGCAACGTCGGCCGATCATCAAAGTGTCGAGGGAAGCAACCAAGATTCGCTGCTCTCGTACCTCTGTTATTTTAATCCGCCTCCCACCGATCACCACGAGGACACCATGCTGGTCCTTTCACGCCACCGAGACGAGAGCATCATGATTGGCGACGACGTCGTGGTGACGATCGTGGATATCCGCGGCGACAAAGTTCGCCTGGGAATCGAAGCCCCCCAATCAATCCCGGTCCACCGCCAGGAAGTCTACGACGCGATCCAGCGAGAAAATCGCCGCGCCACACAGACGGGATCCGGTGCGACCAAAGACGTTGAACCGCCTGCTGAAGGCAAATAGAGCTGGAGAGGCAGGGCCGGGGCAAGTCGCCCAGACAGGGCTGAATTCGGTCACAGCAATCAACCATCATAACTTTGCTCCGCGGCGCAAGTCGCTCGAGAGCAGGTGGGAGGTTACGGGTCCCGAACCGGCAGGGCCCCAATCGCGAGTATCAAATCGTGAATATCAAGGAGCCGGCGATTCGACGCTGAGTTGCCCGTCCGAGCGTCGTCGATCGCGTCCGAGCGTCGTCGATCGCGGACCAAATTGTCATTAGTTCGCTGGCCCGAACGGCTCGCTGGAATTCACAGCTCGCTGGGATTCACGTAGCAGGCCGCAACACTGCACTCTTCTGGTCTCCGCTCGATTCCGTGACGATCAGCACGCCAGACCGACATTTTGCCGACTGTTGGGAACCGATGACAACGCCCTTTCTGCGCGGTCGCAGCCGGGGCCAAATAGTTTGGCACGAGATTGGCTCTATCTGATGCATCGGAGCGACAAACAGGGTTTTGTTCCGTCCAGGTGTATCAAGCTGCGGCAATTGTTGCATTTTGCAATACCTACAAACGGACATGATCTGAGAGGTAGCTTCGGAAAGGCCGTTTTTTTCGTAGCGTAAGCGTAGGAGCGGGAATAAACTTTGACTTCAAAGACTTCTCGGACTGCTTTTCACACTTTGCCAGATCCCGTTCTCGGCAACCTTCCCCCTCGGTTGGGGTGAAGTGAGTGGAGACGGATTGAAAATTGAGTCTCGGGTTACCCGAGCAGCGCTTCGGCGTTTACTGCATCAGCGGAGATACTTCAAATGGGATTGCGACACGTCGCGCGAACCGTCGGACGCACTGTAGCCACCTTGGCTGCCACCGGATTGGTCATCACGACTTTGGGGACGGCATCGGCATCGGATGGGGCCAATGTCCGAATTGCCACCTATCAAACGCCTAACGGCAACGGCTACTTCGCCGCCTCGATTCAACCCTCGGCTGACGACGCTTTATTGCAAGCGGCCCGGAGCCAACCGGCAGATGTCGTGGTTGTCGTGGACACATCAGCCAGCCAAAGCGGCTCGTATCGAACCGATTCGATCGCAGCAATGCGAACGGTGATCGATTCACTTCGCTCCAATGACCGTGTTCGGATCTACGCCGCGGATGTGCGGGCTAGTGATCTGAGCAAGGCATTCGTGAGTGCGGATGAAACGGATGATGCGGTCGCCCAGCTGAAACGGCGACTGCCACTCGGTCACACCAATATGTTGACGGCGATCGAGACGGTTCGCTCCGCTTTGGTTGCGACTCCGCAAAACCACACGCGATCGATCGTTTACATCGGTGACGCGGCAGCGATTGATGCGATCGGTAACGAGAAGCAACTGGGCATTTTGATGGATGCTTTGAGAGCCGATCGAATTTCGGTGCATAGCGTTGCCATCGGGCCCTCAATGAATATCGAATTGATGGCGGTACTCGCCAATCAAACCGGCGGCGTGCTGGGAGTCGTGGGTGGATCAGCCAACGACGCCAATTCAATCGCCAACCGCATTGCCAGCTCGGTCAAAATGTCACCGATCTGGTTGAGCAGCGCGAAGTTGCTTGATGGAATGAAAACGATCCAAGCCGAGCGTTTGCCTCCACTGCGTTTGGATCGGGATTCGATCCTGCTTGGTACAGTCTCGAGTGCAGAGAGCGCCGGTCAATTGGAATTCAGCGGGGAAT
>JAQWPZ010000263.1 GCA_029245125.1 Rubripirellula sp. | reverse complement strand
TCGGACGCAGTTGATTCAGCGAAAGACGCTTGCGGCAGAGCTGCGGCTTCTGGTCATCCGTAACGAACGAGAGTCCGAATGGGTCTCGAACGCGACACCCCGTCGATAGCTCGCTTTGCTGCCTGCCGAACGACCGAGACTGCGAAATCGAGCTGGCCGAAATGCGTGCTCCATCCGCTACGCCGAAGCGTCTCGCTGATCTGCATCACTCACGCCGAGACAATGATTTTTGCTTCTGGTCTTTCATCACCCTGAACAATCCAGCCAATTGACAACCCTCACCAATCAACCTCCCGCAGTGTGTGCGATATCACGCTGACTTTTTGGTTCACTTTTTTAGCTGATACGCTCTGACGGAAGGCCATATTTCACCGGCGATCGAAATCGTTGACCATGAAGTTTTGAAATTCACGGTGGTTCAGCGCACGCACTGGGGTTCAGCGTCATGGGCGTCGATTTCGGGGATCACGATACTGCGATTGAACGTGACATTTGCATCAAGGGGTTACCTGCAGATTTTTCGGCAAATCAACAGACCTTGAATCGTTGATCTCACCGAGGCCACAAATGCGGGCAACCAAGATCACCCTCAACCGCACAAACCGAGTGTCTGATGGGCCATGGATTCTCAATCCGCGGACAATTCGATCGGGCCCCACCCATCCCCTTCGAGTTCGGCAACGTGATGTACCTCCAACTTTCGGCGAGTGTCTGAAATGATCGCCCGTAGCACGTGCGAACCTGCAACCTTACACCTCTCCTCCGACATTCACTGCGATCAATGTTTCAATTCGCCGCCGTTCCAGAACACGAGCAATCTGCATCGCTTTGGTATAGTCTTCAAACAGCTTGGATAAGGATCAGCGAGACATGCTATCCCGCGGCCGTGTGTGTGTACAACAAAGGCTCGCCAAGATTGATTCGCAAGTTTCTGGCGTTTGCGATGAAGTTGACTGAGAGCCTGTCTTGTCCTGGGAGTACCGCCGATGCGACGCGAACGTGACCGAATTCCCCTGTTGACTTGGCCGGCTATCCTTGTCTTGGCGACAAATCCCCTCGTTCTACTGGGGTGTAATTCGGCGGTTCGCTCCATTACCCGCGAGGCCAAACCGCTTACTTACGTGGGGCAAATCCAATTCGGTGAACCGACGAACGAGGCTGGCCAAGTTGTTATCCCGTTAAACTATGAAGGTGGGTAATGGCTTCAAAATTCGGCGATCGTCCCCATCGACGTCGACACAACGATCAATGATTCGGAAATCGAAATCACCGTCGTCACGTCAGTCGCCACCGATGGTGTCAACGGAATAGGCCGCAAGCTGATTCTTCCCGAAGACACGACCGAAGTATTGCAGGTCTACTACCAGGATCCCGACGGCGTTCGCCATCAAATCGGTGAAGTCCAAATCGCGGAGTGACGGTCAGATGATGCCAATCGTCGCAAGTTTCGAAAAATCACGCAATCAATGACTCTGGCGAATGCGGCACTTGCCCAGTGAGTCATTTAGTGGCAAATCGATGGTGCGGGTGCAGTATCGAGATGCCACTCGCGAAGTGGACACGACGGACGTGCATCTCTTACGAACCTCTCACCGACAAACATGGCGTCAGATGATCTGTCACGAAGCCAAGCATCATCATGCCGTCAAAAACTAATTCACTGAACCGAACTAGCCGATTCGACGGAATGCCCCTCGGCACAAATCCGCCAAGCCAATCGTTGCGAAATCAGGTTCAGCAACGTCGCCTGCTCAAATCCACCCTACCTTGCAAGCCAATCATCAAATTCCAGCTTTGACGATGAATGAAGCACGACGTACTTGAACTTCTTGACCGCTTCAAATTTCGAGATTCGCATGTAGCGAGCATAGATATCGAAGTCTCCACAGGTGGAAAGATAGTCGAGATCAACATCATGACTAGTTTCATGTTTCGCGACGCACTCCTTAATGATGTCTGGATCAAGGGTCGCAATGAATTCATCAAGCAGTGATTTGTCCCGCGTCGACGCGGCGTCAGAAAAGAGCGGATTCTGTTTTGCACGATGCTCAGAATCAGTCGACCAAGGCGCGACCGCAACCAAAGCAACTGAGCATGTAACAAGCAAACAAATCAGATTGGCTGTGATGCGCATGTGGAACCCGAAAACAAACGGCGATTAATCTTTGACGACTTAACCATACCTTCGAGCAGGCAGGTGGGAGATGCCAGGCGAGACGCCACACCCAAGGGAGAGGATAGGGCGGACAGTACAACTGATACAACTGGATTCCCCCCACGCATCGCGAGGATCCAACAGAACACGATCGCTCGCGCAGACTCTTTCCCGAGGTGGCTTGACCTGTCGTACCTCTGAAGACAGGTGGTCAATACCGGCGGAGGAACGAAGCACCTGTTGACACATCATCTGCGATTGCTTTTCAGGAAAGCCACAGCGATAGAAACACAATTGCCACCAAACGATTTAAACTATTTCGAAAATGCGTGGTGAGCACTTGGATGTGACGAAATAGTCGGTGAAAAAATTACAAGAGAACAATCCGTACCAACCACCCGGAGTAAAGATCGACCAAGCGGTCAGGTTGAACGACGCGACGCCCACGGGAATCGCATGGCTGAAAATATGGTTGGTTGCCGCCGCCAGCCTGTTCGTAGGTGTGATCAGTCGTCTGGCAAGGGAACTCGTCCGAGGGCCTATTCATTTCGAAGCGATTGCCGCAACTGTCGTGCAAATCGCATTAGTACTCGCGGTCATTTATACGTTCCGTCGGTGGCGACTCCGTGACGGGATTATCAACGTGAATCTGGCAATCACGATGATTTGGTGGGCGTTCTTGATTGGCTGGACATTCATCCATCGAAAACTCTGGGACGATTTCATCTTTATGGTGGCGATTTTCTGGCTGGGCTCGGTGACCATTGGGTCTCTCTTGATCTATTTCATCAACTACATTCGCACGAAGTCCAGGAGAGAATCATAGAGACGGGCAGAGTCATCAGCAGAGACGGGCAGAGTCATCGGAAATCGAAGCCTGCAAACCGTGAAGAACCTCGCAGAGCTGGAGATAGTCAACATAATTTCGATAGCGTGCATCACCAGCCTCCGGCCCATAGTCGAGGCCCCCTTCCGGATATGCTTTGTAGTTCGCGGAAACTTTGGCATGCAGGTTCGAGATCTGTTCACGTGCTTGTTTTTCCTTGCCGCTGCGAATCAAGGCCAGAGCATAGGCTGCCTGCACATCCCAGCCTTGGGGCTCTGACGGCCGGCCAAGTCGGGCCAACACGCCATTGATGCCAGAGTTCCCTGACGGCTTGGTCAATTCTGCTAAAAACTCGGCCTGATCCTTTGTCAGTTTGTTGTTGGCGAGCAGCGGCCAAGCAGTCCTCGCAAAAAATGATTTCGCGGTTCTGTAATTCTCTGTCTGCGGGTCACCAGCCAAGTCTTTACAAATCGCTTCGACTTCCTCCTTCACCGCTTTGTCATCCGGCAAAGTTACCCAATGATCCAACAGAGCGAGAATCAGGGCGCGTGCCGACTCTTGTGATTTGCGATGGGCATCCGCCCAGTCACTCAGTTTTTCGCGGAATCCTTCTGCACCGATTTTTGGATTCTCAATCTTTGAAGCAGAATCGTGTGCCTCTTGATAACTTTGACGGAGGGCTTCAAGCGTTTCAGCCTGAGTCGATGGCAAAAACACGGCCACTGACAAAAGCAAGGCGAGCGTGAATCGATGAATCATGACGAATATTTTTGGTAAGCGTTCTCTGAGGGGCGTGGCAGTAAACGATCTGGTAAGGGAAGCAGTTGCAGAGGAATCTTCCAACTCGGCTTTTATTGAAACAGAAAAGTTACGGGTTTCGACCGATTTCCCAGAAAGGGGAAGAGCCCATCGCTGACATCCTTTTGCGGTAAACTTCCGATTCTTTCTTTTCTTGAGCACATCCGTTTTGAGGCATGGAAATCTCGGTACCGGCGCTGTTCCACAGACGGCCAGAACGATCCGTTCGTTTCCAAAGGCGGCATTTCCCTCAGGCGACCGAACCAGCGTGTTGCCGGGTGTCTGCCAAATATCGACATAATTCACTCGCCGCTCGCAATGGAGTGGAGCCAGAAACGGCCCCAGCCCACCCGCGATCACCCGCCATCACCCGCCATCACCCGCTTCGATGATTGCGAAATCGATATCAAGTTGCGGTCAATTGCCTTGAAAGCGGTCGATTGCTTTGAAAACTCAATGGCTGTGTGAAAGTTGTCGCTTGGCGTCTCCCTTTCCTGCTGTTCCTCCGCCATTCCTTTGTCCACCCACGGGGCGGGTTCTGGCGACAACGCGGGTTCCGGCTACCTGATGGCGGGTAACCTCTGATTTCATCGATCAGAAAACGCGTTTGAGACTTCACCCACGCTCCCCATTTCACTGGACCGTAGCAATTCCTTTCCTCCGGCTTGCCGCTTCGGACTGCAGATTTACGGAAGTTGAGTTGAAAAACCGGTCCCGACGGAGGCTGACACAGTAAAAACCCATGGAAATTGGAGAGGTTCGGTTATTCCGGTTACACCGCTCGATCTGAATTTGGGCGACGCAACCTGTCGATTTTCCCTTCTGTAACGGCCACCGAGCACCGAAGGAACAGAGATGTGTGCTGCCTTGCGAGCGGCTAACGGCGTCACTCCAGAATTGCGATTTTCCCCGTGCAGGCTATCCGCGAATTACCGAAACTACTTCGTTCCCGGGGGGCCCTGAGTCCGCTCGGAATGACGGAGGCGCTGGGTCGCGTATTTATGGGGCGTTGCGGATCGATCGCCGCAATTCTGGCGGTGCTCTGGGGCACAGCGATGCTGACCATCCGCCCGTCCACCTGGACACCGCCTGTACGAAGCGTCTTGAGCCGCCAATTATTGTTTACCGCCGTTGATGGAGTCTTGGCCGGAGTGCGATTTGGCGCTGCCGTTGGTGTCTTGGTCATCGTACAGGCAGCCATCTGGATCGATACGCTGGGCGTCGCTCAGGGCGTCGTCGCGCCCATGATGTGGCGGGGTATCGTTCGCGAATTGGCCCCTCTGCTCGCTTGCCTGGTTGTGATCGGTCGAAGCTGCATTCCAATTGCGACCGAACTTGCCACGATGATGGTCAATGGCGAAGTCGAGCTGCTTGATGCGGAGGGAGTTGATCCGATGACTTACCTGGTCGTGCCTCGTATCTTGAGTGTGGTGATCAGCGTGTTTTGTTTGGCGATCATCATTGCCACATCGATGGTGGCCACAGGCTACATGTTGGGATGGGCCGTCGATGCCATTCGCGTCGACTTGTGGACCTTCCTGGAAAGCATCTTTCGACAATTCAACACTCGCGACCTCGTTTTCTTCATCCCAAAAACGATCATTGCCGGTGCTTTTGCCGGCGCGATTTGCTGCATCGATGGCCTCAACGTGCGTGGCACAATGACCGACATTCCGCGCGTCGCAAGTCGTACCGGTATTCGGGCCCTGACTGCCGTGCTCACCATCTCGGCAATTCTGTCGGTGGTTTTTTACGGACGTTTCTTGATGCTTAAAATCGTCTAGGAGATAAGACGGTGCCAGTCGTCCAGACAGAAATTGAAGAACCTGTGGCACCGCCCAAAGCGGTGGTGCTGGAATTGCGTGACTTCACATTCCACGGAAGTTCCGCAAACGCGGTTCGGTTCACAGACATCAACCTGGTCGTCCGCGAAGGTGAACTGATCGTCATCCAAGTCGATCCAACGTTCAAATCCCGTGAGTTTGTTTCGGTCATTCAAGGGCTGAAGCCAGCGAATCAAGGAAAAGTACTTTTTCAAGATTGTGACTGGGAAGGAAACGACCACGACCGCCACTTTCGCATGCGGAGTCGAATTGGACGGGTGTTCGAAGGCCATGCCTGGGTTGCCAATTTAAACGTTGCTGAAAATGTAACGCTACCAGGTCTGCACCATGGCATTTCGATCGGCGAAAATGCCGAGCGCTGGGTGAAGCGATTTGGATTGAAACAGCTGTCGAACAAGCGTCCCGCATTCGTGGAACCATCCCAGTTGCAAATTCATCAATGGATACGAGCCTTCCTAGGCAAGCCGTCGCTGCTGATTCTCGAGCAACCAATGCAATACGTAGCAGCCACGATGTTTCCTGTCTTGGCCGAAGCGATCGACGAGGTCCGACGGTCAGGATGTGCGGTTTTATGGATCACCAACAATCCTCGTTTTCCTGACCATGCTTTCGATCCGGCCGCAACCTACCTGCATGCCGAATCTGAAAAACTGGTCGCGTTGAGCAAGGGGGTGAACGATGAATGAGCCCTACCGACTGCGTTACACAAACCAGATCGTCGGCGTTTTCCTGCTGTTTTTGGTGATGTTCCTGATTGTGTTGTCCTTGTTTTTGCTTCGCGCAGGTGACTACATCGTGGCCAAGCGTCACTACTGGGTCGAGATTTCCCAGGATGACGCTGACGACTTACGGCCAGGAACGGGAGTGATGGTACTGGGCGAACTTGCTGGCGGTGTCGATAGCATTCGTTACATCGAAGGGACCAATCGAATTCGTGTCGATTTGAGCGTCGATGCCAGCATGCGTGAAGAAGTCTTCGAAGATTCGGAACTGCTACTTGACCGTCGTTACGGCCTCGGAGCGCCGGTGCTGATCCTCCGTCGCGGGGCAATGACGAAAGAGAAGTCGGTTCTGCTAGATCCCGATTCTCAAATCATGAATTTCCGGGGTGAATCCGATCGCGTTGATCAAATGGCAACAGAAGTCAGTGACGTCAGCAATTCCATCCAGACAATTCAGCAAACACTCGATGCTGTGGCAAGTCGTTTTGAACGAACTCTCGACGAATCGGCTGACCCGGCCTTTAACACCACGACTCGTGCCTCCAACTCCTTTTACGAAACCAATCAAACGCTCCGTCCAGACATACTAGAAACCTCACAGGTGATTCGAGAAGCAACACTCGCCTTGGAATCAAGAATCACGGACCTAACCGAAAAGGTCGAACTGCTAGTGGAAAACGATATGCGTGACACACTCGTTGAGGTACGTGAATCGACGGATGACTTCAGCGATGCGGCGAAGAGTGTGAATCAAACCTCGGAAGAGGTAAACCAAAACATCGCGCAAACGCTTGTCGAGATGCGAGTGGCCATTGAGCAGGTGCGAATGTTGGCGGAAGAAGCTCAAGGGGTCGTTCGAATCGTCCGTAAAGAAGCCAGGGAACTTCCCGGCACAACCCAGCGGTTCAACGATACGATTGATGACTCACAAAACTTAGTTGATGAGGTCCGTAGCCATTGGCTGTTGCGGCGGTACTCCAGAAAACCGGGGCCGACCCAACCTGTATCGCCATCCTCCGTTCGCGGAGCTTCACTACGTTGATCCGATTCGATTCACCATTGCTTCCACCCGTGGTGCGCAAAGTTGCCAACCCATCAATGTCGCGTTGGCTATGCGCTGCAATCCTGACCACAATCCTTGGCGTTGCTCCAGGCTGCAAAAGCATCGGTGAAACACAAAGTGTCGATAAAACGGTGGCTCGGTACGCACAAAAGGGGAGCGCCGCGTACGCTGAAGGCCAAGTGGACCGTGCCATCAAAGAATATCGCCGTGCGATTCACCGCGCGTGGGCAATCGACGATGCTTATGAGTCTGGCACCAATGCCTACAACTTGGCGGCATGTATGATTAGCGAGAACCGCCCGACTGAAGCGAAAGACTGGCTGCTAGACGCAAGAGTTGAGCTGTGTCGCGCCGGTGCCTCGCCGGGCAATGTTTATCTGCTGCAAGCCAAAATTGCCCTGAGTGAAAATCGACTGGAAGATGTCTACCACAATGTCGACCGCGCGGAATGCTCTGATGCACCATGCGGCGAGGAAGGCTGTGAGTGCAAGAGTGACCCTGGAAATCAGTGTTGTCATGGTTGCATCACAAAAATACCCTGCGTTGGGCCGAAACTCGAACAGGCGAGTGTCACAAAGCAGTGCGTCAAGACATTCGAAGCGCAAGTCGAACTCACACGTGCAAGACTCGCAGCAGAGCAATACGATATCCCAACAGCCGTGGCCCACTTTTCAAAAGCGTGCAAGCAATTGAAGGGAATCTGCGGTTACGACCTCCAAGCCGAGTTGCAGAATGTCGCAGCTCTTATTCATTTGGCAAAGGGTGAACATCTTCAAGCGGCCGGTCATCTTGACCGTGAAGCAGAGAACTTGCGTTGCGCTGGCATTTATCGGGAACTCCCCATCACGCTGACCTTGGCTGCAGCCGCCTATGAACAAGCAGGTCGTTTTGATCTCGCCGCAAATCGCTTATGTCGAGCCGCAAGAATCCGGTTTGGCCATGGCGAAATTGATCGGTCTTGGCAAGACGTGCAGGCAGCGATTGCTCTCGCGGAAACGGCATGCTCGGAAACCACAAAAATCCGGCTCGCGCTGCTGGTCAATGAGATCAGCCAGACGTTCGAAACAGAGGAGCCCACCCCGCCCAGCACAGCAGGTTCGTTATCGAGCGCAGAGACTTCTCTGCCCACACCGCTAATGCCCACACCGCAACAAGACACATTACAAGAGGGCACCCCAGACGTCAGAGCGATAACCGGATCCGAGGAAGATCAACCGACTCCCGACGTGCAAATTCTTCCAGAACCTCAACCGAATCTCACCGGACCGGTCAATCACCAATCAGACCGCTCGCAGCAGTCGCAGTGACGGTCCAGTAAGATTCGTTGACGGATCCCTGCGACTCAACTGCGTACCAGGACTCAAATCCCGAGATCGGCGAGAGAACCGCCTCTTGCAGAGGCTTGTTACGACAACGAAGAATCGCGGTGTTTTGGCCGTTGCTGGCGAACCACTGGGATCCACCGCCCTCGCAGACTCACGTGATCTCTTCACCGTGCGATGCTGCCGTCAGTCTCGCTTTTTCGTCACGACGTAAAGAAGCCTGCACTTTCCCCGTCTACCAACGAGATCCCGCTACTTACGCCACGCAAACGCCTCTCACGGCTAACCAAAATGCAACTGAAGCGACTTACCGCTCAGTTCGCCGATGTAACGCAGCAACACATAGACAAGGGCAGCGATCCCGATCATCTCGAGGGACTCTTCGATCGACATCACTAGCACATAGGAGAGGGCATCGAACCCTTGGGATTCAGCAAGCATGCCGCCCAACAACTCCATGCCCAGCGCTCCGCCAACGTAGCAGGCACCGGCGATGAGCAAGCCATTGCGTGTGGACTTGGGCAGCTTCCAGACAAATGGCAAATAGGCCAAGACAACTCCAATGACAAAAACCGCACCCGGGATCACCCAAGAAAAATAGAAGATCCCGGTGAGCTGCAGCTTGTTTCTCAACGAAACAATCAAGATCTCGTGCAGGTACGTTGCCTCATCGATCGCGAGCCCAAGAAAGATAACGCTCAACCCGAGCCATTGCCAAAAACCATTCTTCTCAATTACCCGATGACAGCTCGCAATAACCCCCAGCAATACGGCTGATGAGAAGAGGCCAAGAGTCGAGAACCATGCCGGGATATTGTTTTCGAAATCCAGGTAAAAGCGTCGGCAAAGTTCGTTGAGTGCACCGTACTGTTCAACTGGGTAGGCCAGCATGATTACCTTGGCAACCGAACTCAGCAGCACGATAACTGCGATGGCAACTAGCAATGTCAAGTAAACCGCCTTGGCATTGACGCGAAGCGAAATCGCGCGCGGATTCGAACCTGAATGGGTGTGTGCCGCTGACATTGTTACCTACCGTTTAGTGAGATTGGGCCACCGACGCTGGCAAGAGTTGCGAGATCAAATTCTTCAACGCGATGGCCTGTGCCTTCGGCGCAAAACGCCGATAGTGATCGATCGTCTGGCAATCGCACAATCGCGTGTAGTAGTGACGTTTGTAGTCGAGTGAACCTGGCCCCATATCAAACGTATGGTCATTGGCTTCGATACTGGCTTTGATCGTTTCCAACCACATAAGATTTCCGACACCAGATTGAGAGAGTCCGCTGTCAAAACCAAACCGCAGTGAGTACTTATAACCTTGCCACCAGTACCCATACTCAAACGCAATCGGCTGGTCGTCCAAGTACAGCAGGTTGAGGTCGGCAGCTCCAATCCTTACTGCGGCCGCATGGGCATCTCGCAAATAGGGGCGAATCGAAGAATGCGACAGAGTTGTTCCGGAATCAGAAGAGCCTTGCCAACTTCGAGCAGCAAGCTGTTCACAAGTGTCATACAGGTCCCATCGCGGATCAGCATCATCATGAGACTCACCCCGGGGACGATGCTTCAGGTACCGAAGCGATCCGGACTCCTTCACGCGCCGCTCCCATCGCCGCATATTGTTACGAAACTTGCCAGTTCGCGATGCAACGTAATCTTCCCAACTGCCGGGTAGATCAATGAGCGCTGCCGTCTCCCGAACCGACGGAAAACCCCGCATTCCATACATACACATCGCATCATTGATTGACTGCGTGGCAGCATGTTGGTTATCGATCCAGCGCCACGAAAGAATATCCCAATTTTTCGGCTGTTGGTGGATGAAACCGAGAGCGGCTTGCACGGTGCGTTCAGGATCGGAAGAGACTGGCCCATAGAAGCTGCCCCAGTCATCCAACGGATACGTTAAAACTCGCAGCCTACCGAGTCGGCGAGTTTCAGTACGCAACACCAAAGGCACGATCCCAATCAGGTCCGCATCATCACGAACCATCAGAACGTGGATTGATTGACCATCTGCATAGTGCTGCCAGTACGCCTCAAACCAATCAAATGTTTGAAAGAACTGAGCCGACGCGGTTTCCCGCGCAAGACGATTCCAAGCATCACGATGCAAACGCAGCTCGCCTAGATCAGACAGTTTTTCGACGAACAAGGTCATGGTAAATCCGCGTGAGTGGCATGCCGCTTTGGCTATTGTTGCTAACTAAATCCTTGGTGGACTTGAGCAAGTTTTTGACGGTGGTTGTTGCAGACCGCATCGCGTGATGGACCTGAGCGCGCTGTGATGAAGCTACGATGCGAGACGTTCTGGTTGCTCGTGGCTTCGCTCGAAAGTGTGCTTTGTAGGGTTCGTCACCACGCAAGAAGTCGACAGCCTGGTAACCCGATGCAATCGCGTCGCGAATCGTGGCGATCATGATCAACCGCCCAGGTTCAAGATCCATGACATCCGGATCGATACCCGCTTGATAGGCAAACACAGTGGTCCCATCGGTAACTTGAAACTCCGCAGCTACCGCCCATCCATCAACCTCGACCCAGTGCAACCGAAGCGTGCCATCTGTCAACAAGTCGGCGGCGACAGCAGTTAGGAAATTACTAAATGGCTCGCTTGAAAAACATCCGGGTTGACCGAGTTGGTTGCGACGCTTTTGGTGTAAGTAAACCAGGATCTCCATCGCCCTCCGAAGCTCAACGTCCGTTTTGGCGGTGTGCAAGGTTGCTTTGCCCGATTCGATCAGCGCTCGATCCACACGACGCAGCTGTTTCCGATGTGACTTGGACATCATCGCAATGTATTTGTCCCAACTGTCGGGCAGTTCAATTCGCCAGCAATTTTGTGCCGCTGCAGATTGCAGCTCATTACCGTACACCTGCATCGCCTCGACAAACTCGTTGATCGCCACATCGTCGTCATGAACGTGATCCAGTACGATCGAATCCCAACCATCATTTTCAGTTTGCGGTAAGCTCGATAGGTGTTGCGCGATCGCAGAGGCGACCTCAATACGATGGCCAGGCGACGTAAACAAGCTTAGATAATCGGTACAAACCTCGCCGGAACCGAGAAAACGCAGCGTCCGCCCACCGAGGACAGATTGGTCCATGTAGAGCGGAAGGATCCCCACAAGCTCGCCCGCATCAGTTTCGGCGACGATTGTGTAAAGCTGATCGGGTTGAATGTAGTTCTCAGCCCAGTGGTAGAACCACGACCAGGAACTGAATGGCGTCTCGTTCGCGACCGAATCCCAAGTGCATCGCAACGCTTTCAGTTGGGAAAAATTGCCAATCCGACGGATGCTGTACACGCTTGGACACTTTCAATCGCGGGAAGGGCTTGCACGATCGAAATGACATCGTGCGTAAACCGCACAATAAATACGTCTGTGCACGACAGCATCCACATTTGCCACACCCATCGAGGCGAGGTAGGCATCTACCCCGATCACCTGAGCGGCTTATGCCGAAGTTGCGGACTGGATTCGTGGCAAGCAGCAGCCCCCGGTCCCGGCAAAAAATGAGTTCGCGATACTCTATTGCTCTGCCTGTGAGTCACCAGCCAAGTCCTCACAGACCACTTTGGTTTCCTCCCTCACCGCATGATCCCTGGCAAAGTCACCCGTGAATCCAACAGCGTCAACAATGAGACACGTGCTGACTCTTGCGATTTGCGTTGGCATCCAACCAGACACTGACGTTCTCGCGGAATCCTGCTGAACCAAGTTCCGACCACTGGTTGCCAAAAGCGGTGTGGCGGGCTTCTTGATAACTTTGCCAGAGAGGTTCAAGCATTTCGGCCTGTGCCGGGGGCAAGAACGCGGCCGCAGATAGTTGCGGCGCAAGCGTGGAGCGATAAACAATAACGGATTTTCACGGATGTGTTGTCAGGCTGAGATTCAGAAAACCATTGGGTGCTAAAGCAATTGCTAAAAAGAGCTCTTCTCTTGCTTCGAGTGAATCGACCTCCAGTTTCGTTCAAACGCGTCGCCGCATGGGCAGAACCAGTCGCTGGGGTCACAGGACGTTAAGCTGCCGCTCCTCCCAGCGGCACCTGTTTCAATCCACGCAAGCTCAGTGCGGACTGCAACTAGATACCGGCGAGAGTCGAGATCCTTGGCACCGGGATACAAATCGGGTCGCGGCTCGCTGACAAACAGCTTACGACCGTACGAACCTTCGCCGCGACACCGAATCGAAAACTCCTGCGCTCTGGAACGATCAACCACAGAGTTGCGTTCGAGCAGAACTAATCCACCAATTCGACGAGATGGGTGTAGCCTCCATCGTCGTCACGCGTGGTGGAGATTTGCCCACGAGCACCGATGTACTTTCCCGTGCCACCAATAATGGCGCGGATTTGCGGGTTATTTTTGGCCATCTCAAGTTCGCCACGATGGGGATAGACTGACTTTCCTGAAATCACCAACGTGTTCGCATCGCCCAAATCAAAAACCATGCTGACGATTCGATCCTGGAATACCTCGTGATCCTTTTCCGGTATATCGACGGTCAGAACGAAACCACTTAGCTTTCCTTTGTCACCGTTGGTTGCTTGCACAGGTGCGTCAAACGCCAGCAAATCTCCGTGGGAATGTCCGTCTTGACCAAGGTCAACGTGAACCAAACTCGGCTCATCTTGATGAATCGTAAACTTGACGGTGACCTCGGCCGCCTGCAAAACGCCTGAATGAGCCAACACGATAACTGCAAACATGGTTGCCAAAGGCAGTTTCCGAATTCGTTGGACTACCGAGCTATCGTCCGATCGTAGATTCTCACCAGTCTTGCGATAGCTCATTGTTGTATTCTTCATCTTCATTCTGTTTGTGATAGAAAATCGTTCCGCAAGGTAACTCACTGTGAGTTGGCAGAAAGAGGAGACGAATGATAACAAAAGACAAAAATGCGGGGTACCGATCTCCGCAACTCAAGAGAGTGGAGTGAGGTTTTGTCACATGCTCGATCGCTCAATACGCTCAGGGGCTCTCCCCGTTGACGCGATTCCCGACCGAACAGTCGAAGCACAGTAGAATGCGAGAATCTAATCACCCGCACGATGAACCCGGACAGAGAAGAATTTTGGGAAGAGCTGGAATTGTGGCGAGACGCTCCCTAGGATGGTAAATCTCGCTCAACCTAGGATTCCCATTCCATGCCTGACACACCGTTTGATCCTTACCACATGTGGCTCGGGATTCCGCCCGAGGACCAGCCTCCGAATCTTTATCGACTTCTAAGCACTGCCACCTTCGAGCAAAACTTAGATGTGATTGAAGCCGCCTCTCAGCGTCAGATCAATCATCTACGCACCTATGCAACCGGCCCAAATTCAGAGCTTTCGCAAGAGCTACTCAATGAGGTCGCAGCGGCACGAGTGACCTTGCTGAATCCCGCTCGCAAAGCGGAATACGATCAGGCACTGATGCAATCTCAAGCAGCTAGCAAGATTGATCAGGAAAGGTCGCAGCAGCCCATTGAGTCGCCTGCGATTTCAGCACCTGCGAGTGCGACGCCGCCGTCTTTCTCGCCTTCTGTGACTCCGTCACCAAAAAAGTCACGCGGAAAGGCTAAAAAGACAACGAATTGGAGCAAGCCGCTCGTGGGAAGCATTGCGCTCGCCGCGACCGTTGTGCTTTCGTTCGTACTGGTGAAAGCCTTCCAGAAAGATACCGAAGTCGCTCAGGCTCCACCGCGTACTGCGATCCAACCGAAGCAGCCATCCAATTCGCAAGCTCCAACAACGCAAACGTTCAGCGGCGATCAACAGCAACTCTCGTCTTCAGCCAAGCTGCAGAACGACAAGAGTTCACAGCCCTCAGAATCAAACGGCATCGAAAGTTTCCTACCGACAACGACGACAGATCCCAAGTCCGATCCGACGGGAACTTCGCTCGAGCCGCCAACCAACTCCTCGCAGGAAGATAGTGCGTCACCGTCTGCCGATCTTGTTCCGCTAGCGCCCCTTGAAACAACCGATGCACCTCAGGTTCCGGCTGACGCACCGCCACCAGCCAATGCACCCTTCGATGTAGAACAAGCGAAAAACCACCAAGAGTTGTGGGCCGAGCATCTAGGACTACCTGTCGAATTCACCGACTCCATCGGGATGAAGTTCAAATTGATCCCACCCGGGAAATTCCTCATGGGTGACCCTCAGGGAACGACCATTGCCGGTGCAGGCCCACATAACGGCGTGACAGTGCCGATTCGCGAGATCACAATTTCAGAGCCTTTCTTTCTTGCCGCTTTCGAAGTGACACAATCACAATACGCGAATGTCATGGGCACAGCTGCGCCGACGCAAAAAGATGGTTCATTGCCAATCAGTCGAGTGAGCTGGCAAGACAGCATCACTTTCTGCCAACGGCTTTCGCAAAGATCACAAAGTCTTGGGAAAGACAATCGGTATGCATTACCCTCCGAATCACAATGGGAGTATGCATGTCGCGCAGGATCGCAAACCCGATACTTTTTCGGCGACGATGCAACACTGACCAAAGACTATGCCGTCACCAACGAAAGCGGCGCCCGCGGGCCAATGCGTGTTGGCAGCAAGAAACCCAATGCTTGGGGCCTGAGCGATATGCATGGGAATCTTTGGGAATGGTGTAATGATTGGTATGGCGTTTACAAGATGGACACTCCATTTGGACCTCCCGCCGGGAAAGAGCGTATTCAGCGAGGTGGTTCTTGGAACATCGCAGGGACCAGCACAGGTTATCGAAATATGAATCCGCCCCAACTTCAACACAACCTGCATGGGTTTCGTGTCGCCTTGCAGATATCGGACCAAATGCGAGCATCGGGTGCGGGCAAAACCGTCAGTACTGATCGCGACGCAATGACCGATCAAGACGAAAACCGCCAACCAGAAAGCAAGCCCACGCGGCGAACTGAACCCGACAACACCAACGAATTGGCAAATCGAATCGTCGGAGAAACCCTGCGGGTTGATCATGAATCACCAAGGTCCCGCAATGAAATCATTCTCCATCCTGACGGCACATGGATCTGCCACACGACCGTACGTAAAACCTCGATCATTGCAGGCCAGTGGGTATTGAGAGAAGGCAAAATCTTTGCTTATGAAAGCAACCGGACTGACGAAGGGAATGGAGCAATCTATAACGTTTTCTTCCTGGACGATGGCCAATTGAGGACAGAGCATTTTTATCGCAACGCAAAAGCAAACTATGGTACTGTCACCATTGTCCCAACAACGACCGTGAATGAATCCCAGTCCAGCTTCACTGCTGGCCAGTATGTCGTGGAGGATCGCAGCATTGACAAACGGACCGGTGGCAGTCGTTTGATGTTTGAGTTTTCTCCGAATGGAGACTTCGGAATCAATGGGATCAAAAACGGAACCTGGAAAATGGAAAATGGACTACTGCAAATAAAAACATTTAGCAGAAAACTCCAAATCAATCCATGCTTGGTTTTCAAAGAGCAATTCACGGGGACTTATCTGAATGCAAATCAACGGCCGTTTTATCTCGTCGGTTCGTTAAACAAATAGAGAACTTCGCAAGTTTGCCAAACCGCAAAAGGTGAAAGACCTTGCATTCCACCATTTTTTTCTTTTCCAAGTCAAGAAGCAAGCAACCGCTGTTACTTGTTACGCAGCGTTATGCCGCTGCCAGGTCCACCGCAACAGACACATCGAACGGGAACTACGAATGTCAATACTTGTCGAATCCTATCAAGCATCCCCGAGACATTGAAACGCTTTCGCTCTCGTGACACTGACAATCACGATACCCAGCATTGCGGCGTGGCACGGACAGCGTTGCGACCCAAACGGAAGATCGTGTGAACAATGCCTCTACGCTTATTCAGCACCGATTGAAATCCTATTCTTCTCGCTTGATCGTTTGCCAAAAGGTGGAAGCGACGAGGAAACTTTTACGAGTATCCATGCTTACGATGTGGCGAGCGATTCGTTGCGGAATCTGAAATTGAGACGTTCTGCGAGAAACGCTCAAACGAATCAAGGAATCCTGAATTCAAAGCAAACGCAATCCAAGAAAGAGGCATCTTTGCGGGTGCAAGTTTGCTGTAATTCGACGAACTTACAAATAACACAAGCTCTGACTCTTCCTTTGGTGACGCATTTGCGGTCGCCAAGCAGTCGGGGTGGGAACGCAGCGAGCAAGAGTTTAGCCACCCGGCAAAACAGAGAACGAATCCTTCGCTTCCAGATGCTGAACTCGCAAAGGCAAAGGCTCAGAAACTGCGACTCGCAATTGAGACTTCACCCCAAAACCGCACAACGGCCAGCACCGAACCTTCGGCTCAACATGAAGGGCAAGTACAGCGGAGATTTTCGTCACAAGGGAAGAGGAACACGGAATTACATTAAAAAACGACGGGTAATGGAATCAGGCCGGATCCAATCAAGATGATCAATGGGCAGCAGATTGCACGGATACTTCATTGATGTGAGCAGCGAGGGAAGGTGAGCGAAAATTGCTAGTTTGGCCTCGCCCCAGCAGATACATGGAAGTGCGGGTGCAGTTAAAGACCAAGAGAAATTTGTGTTACACGGCCCTCCGTTTCGTCGGGCTAACCGAATCCACCCATTGGAAACCGGCACTGCGTTTGGCGTTCGATGTGGCATTAATTGACAACCTCCGTGCCGAGACCGATGAAGGACACGAACCGTAGAATCCCATCGGCCGACATTTCTTTTCAAATTCGCCAGCAAGGCATTCGGCTGCGGGCAAAGGAATAAAAAAACCGACTATTGCAGACAAAAGGACACCAAGCCGCAGCATTTCAAAGGCGGGCGTTCCGCTAAGCTAGACTGGTGACCTGACACTACAATCGACACGAAACAATCCAATTTTTGAATGCATAGTCAATTGATGTATTTACCTCGCGATTCAAAGGCCTCGCTGATGCGAATTGCTCGCCCGAGCTTTCTAGTTGCCAGCTTGTCGATTCTCGCGATTGTGTTGCTAGGTCTTCCAAACGCAGTCGCCAACAACGACCAGAATGCAAGCCCGCTGCCAAACATCCTTCTCGTTACAGCAGATGATCTTGCCTACAACTCCGTTGGAGCCTTTGGTTGCAAGATCCCCGGAATCACTCCGAACATCGACAAACTCGCTGAGCAGGGGATCAAGTTCACACAAGCGCATGTCAATACAGCTGTCTGCCAACCATGCCGGCAGTCCTGGATGACTGGACGATTCCCACACAACAATGGTGCCGAAGGATTCGAGCCCATCAACCGCGACGTCCCGACCCTGCCCGAGCAGCTGAAAAGCCGCGGCTATGTCAACGGGATTCTCGGCAAAGAAATCCACCACCAACCTGTGGAGCGATTCTGCTGGGACTTCATCCCGTTCAAAACAGAAGAAGAAGCGATTTGGCGAAACGGACATTCCCGCCATCCCGAATTGTTCCATCGCTATTCCGGCAAGTTTTTTGAAATGGCGAAGAATCAGCAGAAGCCATTCTTTTTGATTGCTAATTCACACGATCCACACCGCCCCTTTATCGGGAGCGAAATTGACGCACGGTCTTGGGGAAATCATAAACCGCCCGTTTCCAAGCAATACACGCCCGACGAAATCGAAATGCTCGGCTATCTGCCCGACATCAAAAAGGTCCGCAAAGAGGTGGCGCAGTACTACGGCAATGTTTACCGCTGCGACGAAAACATCGGCGCCGTACTTAGGGCACTCCGAGAGAGTGGCCTAGAAGACAACACGCTCGTGATTTTCTTGAGTGATCACGGCGCCGCCTTTCCATTTGCAAAGGCACAATGCTACCTAAATAGCACGAAGACACCCTTGATCGTTAAATGGCCGGGAAAGATAGAACCGGGATCTGTCGACTCCACTCACTTCGTTACTGGGATCGACCTCATGCCAACCATGATGGAAGCAGCGGGGATTGCACCGATACCAAAACTTGACGGGCAGAGTTTCTTGCCCTTGCTGTTCGGTAAACAACAGCAAGATCGGGAATATGCGTTTGCCACCTTCTACCAAATATTCGCAAAAACTCGTTATCCAATGCGCTGTGTTCAAGGAAGCAAATACGGTTACATCTATAACTTTTGGGCGGATCACGAACTGGCCATGACCGGTGATTCATCAGGTGGAATCACATGGAAGGCAATGATTGAGGCAGCCGAGACAAATCCGGAAATCGCCAAGCGAGTTCAGTTGTACAAGCATCGAGTCCCGGAGGAGTTCTACAACCTCGAAGACGACCCCGATGGCCTGACCAACCTCGCCGATGATCCGGCGCATGCCCAGGAACTAGAGACATTCAGAATGAAGATGTCTGAAATGATGAAGCGTTACGATGATCCCGCGCACGAAGCCTTTCAGAACCGGCACATGCCAGGTGTTATCAAAGCATTCATGGAAACTCAACAAGAAAAAGCAAAACGAACCAAGCCTGTTGTGCGATTCTAACTTGGCAATCGCAACCTCCCCATCAAGAACCCTCCTCGCGGCAGAGTCGCCAGCATCTCGTGCCCTCGCGCAGATACCTGCGCACGACATCACCGCACAAAGCTCCGATCACTGGTCGCGACCCGCAGTCGCTGCTCGGGATAGCAGTGAAGGGTTCGCACAGGCCCGAGCCGTCGTGGATTAACGCTTCGCCTTGAAGGCCGCTTCGTCACAGGGCAGGCTAGGTTTTCAGTTGCCAATTCCAATTCGATGCAGCGAGGATTAAAAATCTCTCTGCCAAAGCCAGCTGAAACCAGCAGCCTCAAATTTTGAGAGCCGGCGATTGCATCGACCAAACCGATTTCGGTCGGACCGCATCGCGATTCGGTCCGACCGCCGACGCACCCTTACGTACATGGGCGATTTGGTCCCTGACACTCAACAGGTGGTTCTGTTTCCGCTGCCAGTAGAGCCAGAACTGAAACCGACCAAGGAGGTCAAGGAGCAACGCATTGCGTGGTCCCTAGACTGGGGTGAGCGACAGAAGAGGTGAATGATCTTTTCAGCACGATAAGCCTTTCTTGCCACGACCAATTCTAGCTTTCGCAGCTTTCAACACGCCGAAACAAAGCAGCCGCGAGGACTCTTTCTAGGGGGCAAGGTCCTACAAATCGCTCGTTCAATTAAAAGACTCAACAGCGAGGACACCCCAATAAGGAAACACTTATTAAGACGTATCCGAAAACGGTGCGATGTATCCTTTGCATTCGTTCGCAGCAGAATGCGATTTCCGAGGAAAGTCGGGGAACGAAACGAATTTTGATCAGCAACGCGAGCTGGCGGTCAAAGGAAAGACGCTGAGGCGTAACACGTATCGTCCGAGCCGACTTGCCGCAAAACCTTCGCGCTGATGCTTCGCGCCAAGATGCCACCGGTGCTGAATCACGCCACTGTTCTCGCGACTCTTCTACTGCGGGGCTTCCAATGTGACCCTTGCATCCAATGTGACTTCGCCATCTTCGATGACACGGCAGCAAACGCCGCCTCTCCAATCGGGCACCAAAGCTTTCATCAGCCCTAGTTCGGCTTCGTCCATTCTTGCACACGGATCCGTTTCACCTGTCACTTGCAAAGTGAGCATGCCAATGCGTATCAGGGAGTCGGTTGTCTCCCTAAGCTTGATCCCATCAACGAAGAGATTGGCGCGTCGCAACGTCCATGGCAAGTCTTTGCTGAGAATTTCGCATGCCGCTTTCCAATCCTCCCAGGCAAGCACAGTCACTTGGCGGGGCCCCTGTTTGCCTCGAAAATCGCCCACCAGGCCCTCCTCAATCGTAACCGGCGAGCACTCAATCTCCTCCATTGTTCCGCGAGATTGTTTTCGAATCGCGATTCCAAGCAGCCTTCCTTCTTGCAAGCTCACCGCGCACCTCAGTTCATCGGCTTGGGTTGTTTCAACACCCTGACACTATAGCGGATTCAGTTGGGGACTTTGACGCTCGCCTCTGTGCCAAAGGTACTGTCCGCCTCGAAGCTCTTCTTCCAATTGCGAATCAGATGAGCCCCAACACCCAGGTCGCCGGCAACAACCGCATACGACAAGCAGTGTTCGATAGCTGCCTTGACTTCCGCGAGCTTCAATTCCCGGCTGCAATTTCGACATTTCTCCCTGGATTGATTT
>JAQWPZ010000259.1 GCA_029245125.1 Rubripirellula sp. | reverse complement strand
TTTGTGGAGTGATCATGGATATCACCATGGTGAAAAAGGAGATTGGGGTAAGCACACGTTGTGGGAGCGTACGTCGAATGTCCCTTTGATTTGGTCCGGTCCTGGGATCGCCGTCGACGGAAGAGTCGACACAACGGTTAGCTTGATCGACATGTACCCAACACTGGTTGATCTCTGTCAGTTGCAATCGGTGAAAGATCTGGAGGGTGAATCACTGGCGAGAGTGTTGGGTGATCCTTCGACTGCGGAGGATCGTGACGTCTTTCTGCCGGATCATGATCCGGGTGGGTATGCAGTCATCAACCAGGATTGGCGGTTGATCCATTACAGCGATGGCACAGAGGAGCTTTACGATGTGCGCTCTGACCCACACGAATGGAATAATCTCGCGACGGATCAGAAATTTGAAGCAGTCAAGCAGCGTCTTCGAACTCGCGCGCCCGATACTTTCTCGCCACCGGCGACGCCGAAGAATCAACTGAAGTTAGTGATTGATGGAACGGCCTTTCGCTGGGAACCAAAACGCAAGCCGTAGCGACTTGCTCTCGGTTTTGCTGCATTCGATTGAATTGCTTATTGCTGTTTCCAGTATTGCTGGTCATGTTCGATGATTTGGTGTCGCGATTTTCTCCAATCGCTGATTACATCGGTAAACCATCGGTCGTATTGGTTTGACAGTTGCGTCACGATCTGCGGATACCGTTGGGACACATCTTTGCTTTCGCTCGGATCGGCCGTCAGATCAAACAATTTTGGTGTCGGTGCTTTGAACTTGGGTGCGGGATCGAGTTGGCGGTCCAGCGGCATTTCCCAATGTGGCTCTGTGATTCCACGTCGGTACGATGGATTGTCCCTGACGCTATCTTTTTTCATGGTCACCGGTACGCCGGGCCAGAATAATTTCCACCTGCCTTGGCGAATTGCGGCATCGCTGTAGGCCGTCGGCGTGTAACGATTCTTTTGAAACGGTAGCGTACGAGAATCGAGTTCTGGCATTGGCTCCCCGGTCAGCCGCCGCATGACATCCGTTCCGTCCAGCGGCTTGGCACCGATTGGTGGCTCGGTCCCCGTTGTTTGAAACAGGGTTGGCAGCCAATCACAGCCGTGGATTGGGGTGTGAATCTTTCGGCCCCCGGTTAGCTTTTTGGGCCATGTGATGATCGCGGGAACTCGGATTCCCTGTTCCAGCACATTTCCTTTGTTGCCTGTAAAGCCACCCTGAAACCGCTCCGTGGACATTCCATTGACCTTCTTCAGGTTAGCGCCGTTGTCACTGGTGAATACGATGATTGTGTTGTCCCACAACCCTTCTTCTTTGAGGGTTTGGAAAACGCGCTGAAGTCCTCGGTCCATCGCTTCGATCATCGCGTAGATGGTGGCAATGTTTTCGTTGTCCGAACCTCCGATTCGTTTGCGGTATTTTTCGATTAGTGATTGTGGAGCCTGGAACGGCACGTGTGGCACGTGGTGGGCAAGGAAGAGTGCAAAGGGTTGGTGTCGATGGCCGCGAATGAAACTGATCGCTTCGTCATTCAAGGCATCCGTCAGGTATCGCCCGTCCTGTGGTACCGGCGTGTCGTTCCGCAATAAGTTCCAGCGATAGTAATCTTGGCCGCCGTTTGGAAAACCAAAGAACAGGTCGAAGCCACGTTGGTGCGGCAAGTAGTCGCGGCAGTAGAGTCCATTGTGCCACTTGCCGATCAACGCTGTAGCGTAACCGGCGTGTTGAAAGTAGTCGCCGAACGTTACTTCTTGCAACGCGATCCGATCGAGCCCGCGATTGCTGGGGACATCAACCGCGCCAGTGCGATGATTGAAGCGCCCAGTCAGAAAACCTGCCCGTGACGGAGCGCAGAGCGGCGATGGTGCATAGTGATTCGTTAGCAATACGCCATCCCGGGCGAGCGAATCAATCGCTGGTGTGTCAATCAACGAATTGCCGTAGCAGTGCAAGTCACCGATCCCGAGATCGTCTGCCAAAATGAAGAGCACCGAAGGACGATTGACTACTTGATCACCGTTGGCGAGTTGTGTGAAAACTGTCATCCACACGAAGAGAAACGCGAATCGCAGGTTTGTTCGTTGCATGCGTTTAGTGTAATGACTTGTCGTCTCGTGCGTTGCTTTGGTTTGCGTCCCAGTGTTCGGGAGAAGCGGCTATACTGACGGGCATGAATCCACTCAACCGCCGCTCATTTGTCCGTGCCGCAACGATTGGCTCGGCGAGCCTGACCCTTGCTCCGTTGGCTTTTGCTGACAACAAAAATGATCCGAACCGATTCCAGATTGGAATCCAGCAATACACTTTCCATCGCTGGCTTGGTTCTGGGAAATTGAAGCACCTCGATTATCCCGCTTTGGCGAAGGAGAAACTGGGAATCACCCACATCGAGTATTGGAGTCGAGCGTTCGCCGGTCGTCACACGGACAAGGAGTACGTGGGCGAATTGGTCAAGCGAACCACCGGCGAGGGGATGAAAAATGTCCTGATACTCGTCGACGCAAAACATGAATTGGACAGTGCCGATGCGGATCAACGCAGTAAGTCGATTGAAGAACACAAAGGATGGGTCGATTGTGCGCAACAACTTGGTTGTGACGCAATTCGAGTGAATTGTCGCAGTGGTGGCGATCGGGAAAAGAATTTGCAGCATGCGGTCGCTGGCCTGCAACCGCTGTGTGATTACGCGAAAGAGACGTCCGTCAAGTTGGTGATCGAACCACACGGCGGGAATTCCAGCGATCCTGATTGGTTGCTGGCGGCGATGGATCAAGTTGATCGAACCAATGCTGGATTGCTTCCCGATTTTAATAACTTCGGTCGGTACGACCGCTACGAAGGCGTAACGAAATGCCTGCCATTCGCCCCGGCGGTTTGCGCGAAAGCGCTGAGGTTCGATGAGCAAGGTAACGAGAAGAACACCGATTTCTATCGCATGCTGAAAATTGTTTACGACTCGGACTATTCCGGTGTCATCACGATTGAATTCGAAGGTCGAGAGGTCGATCCGATCGAAGGCACGCTTAAGACAAAGCGATTAATTGAGAAGGCGCTCAAAGCAGCAGCCGTTTAAGGGGAGGCGGCTTTCGGTGCTGGCGTCAGATACGTGTGGTTTTCTGACAGCAGCCGAGTCGAACGATTGGGTCTCGTCGGCTGTGATTGGCGTGTGGCGTGGTCGGCACCCATTCTTGTTGATGTGGTCTGACGATGTGGTCTGACGATGTGGCTTGAACCCGCGAAGTAGAGAGTTGGCTGCATCTATCCAGGGGAATGCAGCACTGTGTTTGCGTTTCTTTTTCGAGCTTGATTTGGAGATTTGGAGCAATGAGGAATTGGATGAATCGTCATCGCAAGCTTTGCTGGTTGCCAAACGTTTTGGCGGTGTTGTTCGTGTTGACTCTGGCTACGCGAGTTGAGTCACAGGACGTCGTAGACAATTGGCGTTACACGATGCGTCAACCCGGTGAAGGTTGGCAGCAGACCTCCTTCGATTCAGAAGGGTGGAAGGTTGGAAACGGCGGATTCGGAACTTACGGGACACCAGGGTCGCGCGTCGCAACTGTTTGGGGAACCAACAATATCTGGTTGCGGAAAGAATTTCAGCTGGATCAACTGCCTGATAAACCAGCTTTGTTAGTCCACCACGATGAGCAGGCCGAAGTCTTTTTGAATGGCGATTTGGTCGCAACGCTGAAAGGTTTCACGCAGGATTATGTTGTCGTTCCGATCCCCGAGGAGAAACGTTCCTCTCTGAAGGTTGGTGATAATTTGATGGCCGTTCACTGTAACCAGACGGTGGGCGGTCAGTTTGTTGACGCCCATCTGATTGATGCTGATCGAATACCTGATTTGCCAGCGGCTAAGCGGGATAGCAAGCCATTTCGCACCGATTTGATCACGGAGTGGGGTGAATCTGTCACGGCCGATAATGCCTGGACGGAATACCCGCGGCCTCAGTTGCAGCGAGAGCAGTGGCAGAATCTAAACGGTCACTGGGACTACGCGATCACACCAATTAGCGTCAAGCAAATGCCAAGTGCCTGGGGTGGTCGTATCTTGGTGCCGTATTGCTTGGAATCCAAGCTTGGTGGCGTGAGTCGGTTACTGGAAGCAGACGAGGCACTTTGGTATCGACGGACATTTAATGTCCAGTTGGATGACCTTCATCGGCAGATGTTGAACTTTGAAGCGGTTGATTACCGATGTGAAGTTTTCGTGAATGGTCGATCGGTCGGGACCCATCAAGGTGGCAACATTCCCTTTTCGTTTGACATCAGTGAGTTGGTCAAATCAGGAGAGAATGTTTTGGTGGTTCGTGTCGAGGACGAAACCGAAGGGTTCCAGCTCAATGGTAAGCAAGCGATCAATCCACGAGGTATCTGGTACACGCAAGTCTCGGGAATTTGGCAGACTGTTTGGTTGGAAACGGTGCCGATGACTCATCTCACCGATGTGCAGTTCACTCCCAACGCCGCCGCAGGTGAATTGCTCGTCCGGGTGAAGGTTGATGGTGAAAAACCCCACTCAAGATTGCGGGTCGTGATCCGCGACGGCGGGCAAGATGTTCAAGCCATTTCTGCTGAGGACGCGACTACGGAAGTGTCCGTGCGAATTCCTCCGGAGAGTTTGAAGTTGTGGTCACCCAAAACGCCACACTTGTACGATGTCGAAGTGCAAATCCTGGATGCTGACGGAGCGTTGCTGGATAGCGTGAACTCGTACGCGGGGATTCGGGACGTTGGCAAATTCAAGGACGCCGACGGTCATTGGCGATTCACGCTGAATGGCGAACCGATCTTTCACTGGGGGCCGCTTGATCAAGGGTGGTGGCCAGATGGTTTGCTGACACCGCCATCAGATGAAGCCATCCAATTTGAAATCAAGTGGTTGAAGGCGGCCGGTTTTAATTTGATTCGTAAGCACATCAAAGTGGAGCCCCGTCGATATTACTATCACTGCGATCGGTTGGGGATGATGGTTTGGCAGGACCAAGTGAGTGGCGGTCCAAGGCCTGCCTGGACACGCTTGCAGCCTGGTCCGAAGGATGCTGAGTGGCCAGACAACCAGCACGATCAGTTCATGGTCGAATTTGATGCGATGATCGATGCTTTGGGAAATCATCCGTCGATCGTTTGCTGGGTTCCGTTCAATGAAGCGTGGGGTCAGCATCGCACGATGGCGGTCGGCAAATGGGCTGTACAGCGAGATCCGACGCGGCTGATCAACATTGCCAGTGGCGGAAACTTTTGGCCTGTCGGTGACATCGTGGATCATCACAGTTACCCCCATCCCGAATTTCCTTTTGCGTTGGGAGCGGGCAATCGCTTTACCGATTTCATCAAAGTGATGGGCGAGTTCGGTGGTCACGGCTATCCGGTCAAAGGCCATTTGTGGGATAGCGACCGACGCAATTGGGGCTATGGCAGCTTGCCGAAAAATGAATCTGAGTACAAACAGAGGTATATCACTTCACTGGAAAAGCTAGATGCGCTTCGGCGTCAGGGCATCGCCGGTGGGGTTTACACCCAGACCACGGACGTGGAGGGTGAGATCAATGGACTGATGACTTACGATCGTAGAGTCATCAAGATTCCGGCCAAGGAGCTAGCGCAGTTACACAAGCGATTGTTCCAACCGGTGGTGGCAAAAGCGACGAGGCCAATTTCGGACTCGGCTTTCGTGCAACAGAAATCGAACCGGCAGCCAGGTCCCGTCATGAACGCCCAGGCCATTCGCTCTGGTTTAAAGACTCATGATCGTGCGCTCTACATCAAGGCGGGTTGGATTCGCGATCCTTACATTACGCGTGGGCCCGATGGCGATTATTACTTGACTGGCACTCAGCCAAATGAAGGGGATCCGCGTGAAGCCAAGGATCCCTACAACATTGGTCTGGGTGGCGAAAGTATTGTGGGCGAGCAAGTTCGTGCTTACCGCAGCAAGGATTTGATCGAGTGGGAATCGCTAGGAGTGATTTTTACGCTTGATGACACCATGCAGTCGAAGCAGGGTAAGACGATTCGGAAGCGACGAATTTGGGCCCCAGAAGTTCACTGGATGGGAGATCGTTGGGCGTTGGTGCATTGTCCTCGGCGACAAAGCAGTCTGGCGTTGACGCAAGGGAAAAACTTGTCGGGACCGTGGACGCATCCCATGGGCGATGGCATGGGTGAGCGACACGATCCTTCGCTGTTTACCGACGATGATGGTACCGTTTACATGCTTTGGCAAAACACGATGGTTGCCGCGTTATCGAAAGACCTGTCGAGTTATGCGTCCGAACCCGTACGAATTGATCCGGCTGGTTCGCGTCCTGGACCGGCAGGAAAACCGATTAGCCAAATCGGTCACGAAGGCGCCACCATGATCAAGGTGGGTGACAAATACGTGCACTTCGGGACCGCCTGGTCAACGGACCAAGGGCGGAAGGGATCGTACAACTTGTATTACTGCGTCGCCGACAACATCACTGGTCCGTATGGGCCTCGGCAGTTCGTCGGACGGTTTCTGGGACACGGAACGCCCTTTCGAGACAAGGCGGGGAAATGGTGGTGCACCGCGTTCTTTAACGCCAATGTGCCGCCGGTACCTCGCGAGGGGATCGAGCAACGAGACTTGGGAGAAAACGCACAGTCGATCAACGAGCAGGGAGTGACGATTGTTCCGCTCGATGTCCAAGTCGATGACCAAGGTAAAGTTGTCATCCGAGCCAAGGATCCCGCGTACGCTTCACCCGGTCCCGATGAGTCACAGTTGGCGTTCTAGTCGGGTAGTGCCAAATCAGTTCCGGTGACGCCAATTCTGGTCGCCTGTTTCCCGCCTTGATTTATCCAGCGTCTTTCAACGAAGTTCATTGCATCTCGTTGAGCCTGGGCATGTTTGGTTAGACCCGTTCAGGGAGCGATCCCTTTTGTCTTGGTTTGCCGGCGATAAATTTCGTCGCCGGAGGCCACATACAAGTAGGACAAATCGGGTCCAGCAAACGCGACGCTGACGATCGGTTTATTGGTTGGCGGCAAAATTACTCCTCCCATTCTTCCTGTGGGGTCAAACATTTGAATGCCAACTGCGGAGGTCACATAAAATCGACCGACCGCATCGATCGTCATTCCGTCGCCCTTGCTCGGGAGATCGGGTGTAGGTGTTCGCATCGTGATGTAAGGTTGGCGATAAGCCAGCTTTCCGTCCGATTCGATTCGAAAGACCCAGGTATAGCGACCACCGCTATCAGATACCGATAATGTGCCCTGACCGGGCGTGAGGGCAATGCCATTGGGTCGCAGCAAGCCGGTTTTGTTCTTCGAGACGTCAACCGCCTCGGGTTTGCCACCGGGAGCGATATGTGTCACCTGTCGCTTTGGGGTCTCGGTGAAGTAGATATGCCCCTGCCGAGTGACAACCAGGTCATTCGGTTTGACGCCCTGTGCCACAACTTCCATCGTTTGCTGTTTCAAGTCAAACGCAACGATGCGGCCAAAGCTTCCACCTTGGCAGGCATAGATGCGTCCGTCCGGACCAAGTTGCATCCCGCTGACACGGGGCGCATCCGCGTAAACGGTTGTCTGGGTGCCATCCGGAGCAATCCGGTAGATGTTGGCTGCGCCCAAGACGTCGGTGAAGTAAAGATTACCTTTTGCGTCTGTCGCCAAGCCATCGGTGAACTGATGACCTTTGGAAACCAATTCCCATCCCTGTCCCTCGATCAAGACTTGCGTCAACGGCATGTCCTGGGCCCGCAGCGTGGGGCCAATCAGGATCAGTGCTGCAAAGGTGATGAGCCATTTCATTGTTGATTCTCCTGTTTGACGCCGGGGTAATCTCTCCAGATCCATCGCAGAATATCGGGCAGGATGGCACCACCGTGTTGACCACTGTGGCCGCCGTCTCCCATCACAAATCGATGGTCGTACCCTGCAAATTTCAATGCTGCTGCCATCTGTTGGTTCGCCAGCGGCCAATTGCCATGCAAGTTGTCCAGGTCATTCGATCCCTCTTGCAGGAAAACTCGAAATGGCTTCGCTTCTGTTTTTCGGATGAGCGCTGGATAGATATGTCCGCCTCGGATATTGGTGAAGCTGCCGATGTAGCTGACAACTTTACTGAAGTAATCTGGACGTTCCCAGGCAACTGTAAATGCGCAGATCCCGCTGGAACTGAGGCCTGCGACTGCTCGTCCGGCTGCCTTGTCGACAAGGTTGTATTGTTGGCTGACGGCCGGCAGGATTTCGTCAATCAGAAAATTTGCGTAGCGATCGCCCAGTGAATCGTATTCAAAACTACGGTTGCTTCTGGATGCGGTTCCCGGCCTCGGAGGTGGAACAACACCGGGATTGATGAAGATGCCGATCGTTACCGGCATCTCACCTTGGTGGATCAGGTTGTCAAACACCGTCGGCACTCGGCTGTGCCCTTTTTCGTTGACATAGCCCCGGCCGTCTTGAAAGATCATCACGCAGGCAGGTTTTTCTGGTTCGTACTGCGCGGGGACGTAAATCCAGTAGTCGCGTTCTGTTCCCGGGTAGAATTTACTATCGGTCCAGCGATGCTTTGTTACGGTGCCCTTGGGGACATTCGGTTGACGAAGTGACGCTTCGGTGAATGGGTAATCAGCACAGGCGTTCCCGCCGAACATCAGCATGCCGAGCATCGGCACACCGACCACCAGCATGCCGAGCATCAGCGTGTCGAGTCGTGCCGCTCTCAAGAATGATTTTGGTTTCATCTTCAGTCCTTTTGGGCATTCACCTTCGGAATGCTCGCGATCAGGTGGGAGTGCAAGTTCATTTGCTGCTAGCGAGTGAATACCTTAGCCGATCACTGCCTTCAATGCGCACGTTCGCAGTTCTGATACGATGAGGTTGAACGGGGGCCATTTGATTGTGGGCCATTTGATTGTGGGCCAGTGCCGAGTGGATTTGGGCTTCCCCCAGAATGTGTCTCATTTCCCGAACGCTGTCGTTTGATTGGAAATGTACACTTGTCTCGCGGACGAAGACCAATCGCTCAATACGAATCTTCTTTCTGGTGCCAACGAGTATGAATCGATCGAGTCAAAGCATTTCGTTACTTGTTGTCCTGTTGGTTTCGATGATCGTTGGGAGTGATGATTGCGAGGCTGAGAATTGGCCGCGTTTTCGGGGGCCCAACGGCAGTGGTGTCGCACCCGCATCCGATCTTCCCAATGCTTGGACCGATGCCAATTACCGTTGGGTCGCGATGCTCTCAGGTAGTGGTCATTCCTCGCCGGTAATTTGGGGTGAGCGGCTGTTTGTTACGGCGGCTGATGAGAAGTCAGGTGTTCGGGAGTTGATTTGTTTGGGCGTCAAGGATGGTGTGGAGCAATGGCGTGCCCCGGCTGAATTCAAGACTTACAAAAAACACAAGAACAATAGTTTTGCTTCGAGCACTCCCGCCGTCGATGCAAATTGTGTCTACCAATTGTGGCATTCCAAACAACAAACCTCACTGATTGCATACAGCCATGATGGACAGCAGGTTTGGCGATATGAATTAGGTCCATATGGGCACGGGCAAGGTGGCGCGACAAGTCCCATTGTTGTCGGTGAGTTTGTGTTGGTCGCTCATGATCACAAAGCTGACAGCTTCTTGGTCGCCGTCGATCGCAAGAGTGGGAAAGAAGTTTGGAAGATTCCGCGTGAAGGAAAGCGTGCTTGCTATTCGACGCCTTGCCTTCGCACTACGAAATCAGGGCAGCAGGAAATCGTCTTTGTGCATTGCTACGAAGGTGTGATCGGAGTTCAGGCTGAAACCGGTCAGATCAATTGGCACATCGATCCTTTTGGACGGGAATCTCAGCGTGCCTTGGCATCGCCAGTTGTCGCCGACGATCTTGTTATCGCCGGCAGCGGCGCGGTGGGAGGCGATCGGCAAGTGGTGGCAATCTCCGTCGATGATTCGAAACTCCCATCCAAAGCAAGTGAAGCCTATCGCGTGATTAGGCAGGCGCCGCATGTGCCTTCACCGATCATTCTTGGTAATCGTTTGTTCTTGTGGAACGATGGTGGGGTGGCGACTTGCTGTGACCTGACGACAGGTGAGAAAATCTGGCAGAAGCGAGTTGGCGGAACCTATTTCTCGTCCCCGATCGCAATCGGTGACCGGCTGATGGCGATTGATACCAGCGGTGAAGTCGTCGTGATCGCTGCCAAGGACGAGTTCGAAATTTTGGGTCGCAACGCGATGGGCGAATCAAGTCGGGCTTCGCTCGCTACCAGTAACGGAGTGTTGTACGTTCGCACGGAAACGAAGATTTTTGCGGTTGCGGCTTCCGAAGCAAACTAGGTGCAAAGCAAACTGGGTGCAAAGCAAACTGGGTGCCACGTTGTTTTGCGGATGTTGAATCCGTTTTGACGACGAAGGCGTCTGGTCCCGCCCGTTCCTCCAAAGCCAGCGGAGTGAGTCAGGGAAGATTGCACCGCCATGCTGGCCATTGTGGGCTCCCGTGCCAAACACCAGTTTGTGGTCGTGATCTTCAAACGCCAGGGCTTTGGCCATTTGTTGGTTCGCCAGCGGCCAGTTGCCGAAGCGATAATCGAGATCGTCCTCACCGACCTGCAGCAAGACTCGCAGCGGTTTGTTTTCGGAGTTTCGGAACAGCGGGGGTAAGTTGTGGCCACCGCGGAGATCAACGAAGCTACCAAAGTGGCGAAGGGCTTTGCGGAATTGGTCGGGGCGATGCCACGCCGCCACGAAGGGACTGATTCCGCCTGAGCTGTTGCCGCAAATCGCTCGCAATTCCGGATTGTCAGTGATGCGAATAGATAGCGCGGCGTCGTGACGAGGGTGCACCAACCGGCGAGTGCGCCCGTTTGTTCATTTCAAATTCCGTTTGGCTGACCGAGGCGATGTCAAACGCCGCAGCAATTGATTTGAGGCTCAGCAGAGGTGAGGTGCTTGGGGAGGGGCAATCGAAGTCAGAAACGTTATTCTAGCGGTGTTCAATTGTTAGACGTACAAAAAATCGACATGCACTTTTAGTGCAGGAAGTGGCAGGAGGCGATCCGAATGGAGCGGCGGCGATTAGGTGGAAGTGGCTTGGTGGTGAGTGACATCTGCATGGGAACGATGACGTTTGGTACGGCTTGCGACGAAGCCCTGTCTCATGCGATTTGTGATTTGGCATTTGAGGGTGGCGTCGATTTCTTTGACGCGGCCGAAATGTATCCGGTGCCACCCACGGCTGAGTTGGTAGGGGTCACTGAACAAATCTTTGGACGCTGGATGAAGACCAAGCCTCGGCACACCGTGTTGGTGGCGACGAAGGTTACCGGGCCAGCGCACGGGTGGTTCACGCCGTGCGTGCGAGATGGCAAGACGGCGCTCGACCGAAGGCAAATCATTACTGCATGTGAAGATTCATTGCGCCGTCTCGACACCGATTACATTGATCTTTACCAAACGCATTGGCCCGATCATGGCATGCCTTACGAAGAAGTCCTCGGGGTTTTGACCGAACTGCGCGATCAGGGAAAAGTTCGTGCCGTCGGATGTAGCAATGAAACGTCCTGGGGATTGATGAAAAGCTTGTGGGCTGCTGACGTCTGCGGCGTGGAGCGTTACCAGACCGTGCAAAATAATTTCAGTCTGATCAATCGTCGCTGTGAGAGTGAGCTCGCCCAGGTTTGCCGGAAAGAAAATGTCAGCTTGTTGCCATATTCTCCACTCGGCGGCGGTGTACTGACGGGGAAATATCAACAAGGTGCGCCGGATGGTGCCAGGTTCACTGGCTATCTTCGCAATGGAAACGAGCGTCAGCAGAAAATGGCTACTCGGTTTGTCAATGATCGCACCCTCGAAACTACGAGGCGTTTGATGGAAATCGCCGATCAGATTGGCGTTTCGGTCACGGCGTTAGCGGTGGCGTGGAGTCGACAGCACGATTTTGTTGCGTCCACAATCATTGGAGCGAGTTCGATTGCACAGCTGACTGAGTCATTGCAGGCGCGGGATCTTGTTCTTGATCAGGAGACGCTCGGTCGAATCGATCAAATCGATGAGGAGATCCCTACACCGATGACCGAGGATGGCCTGAGACGCCTGTAGCGGTTGCAGTGTGCCCGATGTTGAACAAAGCCTGTCGACGGCGGTGATTTTCAACCCGGCCGGCAAATGCGAACTATCTTGGCATCCATGCGAATTCTTCTCACGACGTTCCTGCTGACCTGTCTTACATCTGCCGCTTCCGCGACGGATTGGTTGACCCTTCCAAGTCGGTACACGCACAGTGCGGAATCGGGCGTTCGCGTGTCGCAGTACGCGGCGATTGAACCGCCAACCGCGCCGATGCCGTCGAACTTTCGCAGCAGTGGATTCACGCACACTCGTAGCTCGCTGAACTACGGTGCCTCCGCTGATAATTACCATCGCACGCAGCGGTGGGGCGATCCGGTGCGGCCCTATGGCGAGTGGCGTTTTCCTTATCGACCCTACAGCACGCCCTATCCAAACTGGGGTGCACCCTATGCGGGATTCAATCTCGGAGTGGGGAATCCCGGTTACGGACCCGATTACGGCTATCGGCCTGGTCGGCGGCCTGATGGTCATCATCCAGGTGGCCATCATCCCGATCATCCCGGTGGAAATCACAATCAAGATGGGATGGGTCGCCACCCGCGGCCGAACTACCCCACCGAACCAGGCTACTTGGGTAACGGGACTTGGCCAATCGAGCGGAATGAATTCGATGGCAATTTAAGGCCAGCGACCCCCTTCAATCCTTACCCCGCTGGTCCGGGAACGCGTTACCCGACCGCGCCCTACTACGATGGATATTACGGCGGCTAAGCATTACAACCCAGTTCGAAGACCGATTTGGCAAACCCCACTCGCAGTAAGTTTGCTCTGGTGTTGAAATCGGCTTGCCAGCGTCCGCCGGGGCTTGCCAGCGTCCGCCAGGGCTTGCCAGCGTCCGCCAGGGCTTGCCAGCGTCCGCCAGGGCTTGCCAGCGTCCGC
>JAQWPZ010000242.1 GCA_029245125.1 Rubripirellula sp. | reverse complement strand
CCAGTAATATTTGCACGGCCCAAGCTTTGTTGGCGGTGATCAGATCGTTTTACGCTGCTTATCACGGCCCTGAGGGACTCAAGCAGATCGCGTTGCGGACCCAGGGGTTCACCGCCGCGTTGATGAAAGGTTTGGCACGACTCGGTCACGAAACGATCGGCGTTGGCCCTGTTTTCGACACAATCCGAATCCGACTCGGCAAGGGACGTATGCATGCGTCGCGGCAAGTGGCCGATGCTGCTCGTGAACGGTCAATCAACCTAAGAGAGTACGGCGACGGAACGCTCGGCGTCATGTTGGATGAGACCGCCGACCGGGCTTTGATCGCCGACCTGTTGGCGGCATTTAATTTTGGTCACTACACCGGATTTGATGTCGATGAATTGATGCAGGAGGCGACCGATGAGGGGCTGCTCGAGTTGGGGACGTTCAGTCGTACCACCGATTATCTGACGCATCCCGTGTTTCATCGGTATCACAGCGAAACCGATATGCTGCGATACATCTTCAAATTAATGGGGCGTGATCTTTCATTGGCACACTCGATGATCCCACTGGGGTCGTGCACCATGAAGTTGAACGCGACCAGCGAGATGATACCGGTCACCTGGCCAGAATTCGCCAACATCCATCCGTTCGCGCCGGACACGCAGTGGCGTGGCTATACCTACATGTTTAGAGAGCTCGAAAAGTGGCTCTGTGAAGTGACTGGGTTTTCCGCCGTCAGTCTGCAGCCAAACGCAGGGGCCCAAGGCGAATACGCAGGTTTGCTCGTGATTCGAGCGTATCACGAACAGCAGGCTCGCGAGCAGGGCCGCGAGAACGTTCGGGATGTCTGCCTGATACCGACTTCTGCACACGGGACCAATCCTGCATCCGCTGTGATGGCTGGAATGAAAGTGGTCACGATTAAGTGTGACGATCGCGGTGACATCGATATGAATGACCTGCGAGAAAAAGCGAACAAGCACTCAAGCGAACTGTCAGCCTTGATGGTCACGTATCCTTCGACTCACGGAGTCTTCGAACCGACGATCCGCGAAGTGTGCGACATCATCCATGATCATGGCGGTCAGGTTTATATGGATGGAGCCAACATGAACGCCCAGGTTGGATTAACCAGTCCGGGCATGTGCTGTGCTGACGTTTGTCACCTCAACCTGCACAAAACCTTCTGCATTCCTCATGGTGGAGGTGGTCCAGGTATGGGGCCGATTGGGGTCGCTGAGCAGCTCGTGCCGTTCTTGCCGGAACACCCGGTTGAGCGGCCCGACACCGCCGGCGAGTACGCGATCGGACCCGTTTCAGCAGCGCCCTACGGCAGTCCCAGTATCTTGACGATCAGTTACGTCTACATCGGGATGATGGGCGCTGCGGGGCTGAAAAAAGCGACACAGTTGGCCATTCTGAACGCCAATTACATGGCCAAACGTTTAGCCGGCCATTACGACATCCTGTACACCGATGCCAAAGGCCAAGTTGCCCACGAATTTATCATCGATTGCCGACGGTTTGAAAAATCGGCGGGCGTCCGAATTGAAGACATTGCCAAACGGTTGATGGATTACGGCTTCCATGCACCAACCATGTCGTGGCCCGTTGCCGGAACGTTGATGATCGAACCGACCGAGAGTGAATCGAAAGAAGAACTCGATCGTTTCTGTGACGCAATGATTGCCATTCGCAAGGAGATTGATGCGGTCGAGGCGGGTGAGTTGGATCGCGAAGACAATCCACTTCGTAACGCTCCCCACACTATCCATGAAATTGGTAGTGATGATTGGTCACATGCTTACACCCGTCAGCAAGCGGCGTGGCCGATGCCGTGGTTGCGGGATGCAAAGTTCTGGCCCAGCGTCGGTCGGATCGATAATACCTATGGCGATCGCCACCTGGTGTGCAGCTGTCCGCCAGTGAGTGACTACGAATAGAGGTTGTGGGCTGCAAATGGTGTACGGGTGGGAGCGGCCGAACAAAGTCGCTGCGGCTCCCAGGTTTTGCCGCTGATGATTGCCGGCCGACTCGTTCCTGTGGAGGTAGGCGAGTTCCTGTTTGGGGACGGTAAACAAGAACTGCGGCATCCAGCGGTCAGCAGGGCAGCGAGTGTAGTCTTGCAGCATGACTGGTTTCTGCTGCCGTCGGACTCTAGGCGATGCCGGTGCGAAGCACGGAATCGATTGCTGCAATGACATCAGCTTCGCGTTGGGGCGAATTGACGGTGTCGATCACAACTTCGCGATTTGCCTGTGCTTGTTGCGTTACAAAATCGCTGATCTTGGAGTCCGCCGTGTCGAATTCGGCCAAGATTGGGCCCGCATTGCTTTCCGTCAGGAAAGAAAAGTTCCTCGGTGTATCGTCCTGCGCGAATGCTGGTGCGTACGGCAACCATTCGGATTCACCCCTTCCGTCGCTCAAGATCGCTAACCGATTGATGACCCGCAACGCATCGAGCGAGGACAATTTGCCGTCATGGTTTTGGTCATAATAGATGCCCGGCCATTGGCCCAGGGAATTTGGATCAACCAGCGTGCCGTCAGCTTCAATGACGCTCTGCCTCGCTAATTCATTGACGATTACCAAAGCATCTGCAGAACTGACATCTCCGCTATTGTTGATGTCGCTCGATTGCAATGGGTTTTGCCAGGGGCGTGGGGTTGCGACGATCAACTGTTCCGAGCCGGTCAGAGAGTTGGCGGTCAAACGGAATTCGCCGGCTACCAAAACTGGTGCTCCCATTCGCCAGTTGGAAACGTCGTCCATGACAAGGTTATCGTCGAGACCAAGGAATAATTCCACTTGGCGATCACTTGGTTGTAGTATCGAGACGGCGCTTGCATCCAACACGACTGTCGTGTCGTCTTGGTGACGTAAATCGATTGTTTCGAAATCACTGATCACCGTGGCAGATGAAGTGAAGTCAAGTGATGCAGAACCGCCCTTCAATTGTAAGCGGTTTGAACCCGCTTCACCTCGGATCAGCAGCCCATTGGCGGAAACCTTGAACGTGCCCAGATCAATTGTGATTGAATCGCTTTGCGCTGTCCCCTGCAGTTCCAATCTGCCAACACTCGAGGAGGGGGCGCGGAAACGGTCGGCGGTTGGTGAGGAAACACGCAGCTCTCCTTGAATGGCTTCCACGTCGAGATTCGGATCCGCCATTTGAATCACGATGGTGGACGGGATAGAGGCGTCGGACAAAGTCACGCGATGGTCCTCGACCTCGCCATTGGAGACGCTGCCGATGGGCGTTAATCCACCCGCCTCGCTCACGCGAAAACGTGCGAACGTCTCTCCACTTTGGGAGTCGGCAGGAACGGTCAAGGGAAGGATGTTTTCGCCTGCTGTCAGCGCGACGCTTTCGAATACCTGTTCGCCACTGTCGTCCCAGTCGCCGTCTTGGTTGAAATCGACCCAGCCGTCAAGTTTGCCAGGTTTGGAAGCACTGACCGCCAAACTGGAGAGCGTGGGTTGATCACCAGCGACAATTGTCGTGACCGCGACGATTCCATCTTCGTCATTTTCATCGCTGTCAGCCAAGGCCGAGGGAATCCCATCGAATTCCGCGTCGACGAGGTTTCCTAAAAATAGATCGCCAAGGGAGTGTTTCGCTCCATCGGACGATTGCAAAACGGGGTATGGCTCGGGTGCGTCGCCGAAATCAAATGTCGGGAGCAGAATTTGAACCGTGAATTGGGAAGCGGCGGTGTTTTGATTCCCCGCCAAGTCAGAGGCGACCGCGGCCGCCACATCGATTGCGACTGTGGTTCCTGCTGTACCTAGGATCGCAGCGGTGTAACTTCCATTGCCGTTGTCGGTCAGGGATTCAATGGAACCATTGGAGACGTCGACATCCGTGGTGACAAAACCAATGACCGATTCACCGAAATTGATAGCGATGTCGAAGAGCGGGTCGATGAGAGGAGTGGCGGGGCCTGTGATCTCAGGAGCGGGCGGCGTCCCATCGATCTCGATCTCCAGCGGGGCTGCGGCGAGGTTTGCGTTTCCAGCGAGGTCGCTCGCAACATTAGCAGGAACATTGACGGTTAAGGTGCCGTCGTCGTCGGCGTCAATCGTCGCGATGAAACGACCGTTATCGCCGGTCTGTAAGTTGGTGACTTGTCCGCCGCTCACGCTGATGTCATCCGCGACGAAATTCTCGACATCTTCACCGAAGTCAATCGTGACATCGATTTGCGACGTGTTGGTTGGGGTGGATGGGCCTGTGAGTATCGGTTCGGGTGGATCCAAATCGACACCACTTACCTCGACGATCAATTTTGGGTGTTTATTGGCATCGGGAGCATCGCGCGAATCGAACTTGCGAATCGTTCGATCGTCTGCTTCGTCACCGAGAACGATCCAGCCAAAGTTGTTGCCTGCGTCAGCGAGCCAATTGGAGACATCAACTTTCATCTGCTCCGAAGTCCATGTGTACACTTGATCTACGATTTGGACAGGGATCGTTGCACTCGGTGCGTTTTGGTTGAAATCGCCTCCTTCCTGCTGCCAGGCTGAATTTGGAAACAAACGCTTGAACCAAGATGCATCATTCTGCTGCGATGCGGCGCCGTTCCCTTCGGCATTTGGGGCATGGGAAAGTCCCTCACCCCACTGGCTGAGCACTGGAAAAATCGAAACGTCTCGCACGCCAGATCCTGGGGCCACAGCAGAGAGGTTGAGCTCTAATCGGACTGACTCGATCGTTGCTTCTGCTGGTATCGACGTGACATCGAACTCGATCAACGATCGGCGGGCTGTGAAATTACCTTGGCTCCCAGTGCGACCAGTCAACAGGTATTGGCCGACACCGTTGGACAGATCTGATGAATCAAAGTTCTCGTAAATCGTGTTGTCAGCGACGGCAGCAAATTCAAGAGCGGCCAATAGTCTTCTTGTCTCAAAGCGTTCCACGGCGAGTTGTCGTCGTCGGCGTTGCGAAGGCTTTTTCATGTCGGGAATAACTCAACGTGCAGAGAAGGAGCGTTAAACTGCCCGCAAAAGAGCCGTTGAACGTGTTTATTCGTCAGGATTCTTCGCCCAATCGGAAAAACCGTTAAACCCGGCAGATTCCAACATTCGATAAGCAATGGGGGAGAATCGCTGCTTTGATTGACTCAATCCTAATCAATAAGTTCCAACGCCAAGTTGCTGTCGCCAAGCTTATGGCGATTTGCCTTGTGATGGCTGCTGCGAGCCCCTCCGCCGGGCAGGACGCCGACCCGCGACTAGTTGCCGTTGGCCGTGCGGCGTTCGAGCGGAATTGCACTGACTGTCACGATGCTGACCGCTCGCTAAGCAAGCAAAAGACCGGCCCAGGATGGCGCGCGACGGTCAGGCGGATGGCGGCAATGGAAGGTGCTGATATTGCGAGCGGTGACGTCACTGCGATCGCCGAATATTTGACGAGTCGTAATCAGCCAAGAGCATCGGGCGAGGAGCAGTTGGATGGATCGGTGCCCGATTCGATGCTGATCGAATCGGGGGCGAGTTACAGTGGCACGCTCGCTCCGGTGTGGCGTGGTGGGAACGACAATCTTGAGAATCCCAATTTCGTCCCGGATGCTTGGCTGACCGTTGATTGGCAATCACAAGGACGTCTGCGTGGTCGCGCGACAGCTTGCACAAGCTGCCATTCCAATGAATCGGGGCGAGAAGGATTTACGCTCGAAGTGGTGGAAGCGTATGTTGCGTTTGATTTACTGGGGGACCGTCCGTGCGCGACACGTGACCCGCGATGCGGCGTGCAATTCGCGTCGGAACTTCGGGCCGGCCGCATGATGGTGCCGTTTGGCGGATACGCCAACGCTCATCCCGGTGTGCAAAAAGCAGTTACGCTGCCGTTGGTTTTTAATATGGGGCAGCAGGTCGAGCGGGTGAATTCTCGTCCGCCTGTCTTGCCGATGCCGTATGCCGACGAGGGGGCTTTGGTCCACAGTGTCATGCGGTTTCGCGATTGCGTCACGACACTCGACATCTACGGCGTCAATGGATTGCAGGGGGGCGGACCGGGAGTTCGGTTTACGCCGAGTCGATCTTACACTGACAACAACACTGACCTCGCGTTTGGGTCTCGTGCAACGATCGGAAACGATTGTCTGCAAGTGGGTGGGTCGTGGATGTCAGGACGCATGCAAGATGAAGGAGCGAACCCGCTGAATTTTCATTTGACGGGAATCGACAGTACGCTGCGTCTTCTGGACGACCAAATTCGCTTACATTGTGAATATGCGATCCGGCGTAATGATTCGAATTTTCCGATTCGTCAAATTGCCTACGGAACCGTGAGCGAACTCAATGTGTTGCTCTGCGAAGATCCGAATTTGAGATTTCTCTGCCGCTACGACACGCTGGAGCATCGTGACTTCAATGGCAGTGCCGGCATCCGTCGATTCACATGGGGCGTCAGCAGCAATGCGTTTGCCGGCAGCCGTTTGATGGTGAATCACGAACACTGGCGATTTTCTGGAGCGAGTCCCGATACCGACTTGTTGGCGATTCGGTGGGTAGCGACGTTTTAGCGTCCGCCCGCGGCAATTCTTCTGTTCGCGAATCGCTGGGTTTGCGAATCGCTAGCTCGTTCCGGCTTGAACGAGCAGGCGGTGGCGTTGCGTTGGATATCCGGCGACCAGACGGGATTTACGCTCGACGACGGGATTTACGCTCGACGACGCAGAATAAATACGGCATCGGTCAAGTCGTTGTCGAATTCTCTAGGCTCGTCGAGATCGTAGTCAAAGTCATAAATCGAGGCGATTTCCCAGACGTCGTCCACACTCGCAAGCAACTTCTTGGCTTGGGCTGGGGTGTAGACTCGCAACGGAAACTCACTGCGAATTCGCTCGATTTTCCCTGAACGTTTCGCTGCTTTGACGGAGACGCGAATCATCTCTTCGCGTTTTCGTTTGTTAAATCCGATGACTTTCAAGGTCACGTTGACTGTCGTGCCCCCGTGGCTCGCGTGCCAGCGTTCTGTGCATTCTGGATCGGCGTCGGAGGGAATCAAGTGGAAGCCGAGGATGTAGAGACCGCCCGGCTTCACATTTTCTGCCACGCTGCGAAGATGCGAGACGGCCTGTTCTTCCTTCATCAGATGACGAAAGGTGTTGAACGTGCAAAACGCTGCGTCAAACGGCTTGGCGAATTCCATCTTGGTCATATCGCCGAGGACTAGATCGGATTTGAGCGAGCGACGCTGTAACCGTCGACGCAGGTAATCGAGCATCGATTGGCTGAGATCCAACCCGGTGACTTGGTAGCCTCGGGCGGCCATCGCTGCAACTAATCGGCCGCTTCCGCAACCTGGTTCGAGAACTCGGCGGATCTTGCGCTTTGCAAACTTGTCAAACGCGGCTTGAAAAAACTTGACTTCGTCCGCAGTTTCATCGCGGAACACCATGTCAAGGTATTGCGGGTGGTCGTACCAGTCAGCCATGATTCATTCACGCAGGCAACGGGGCCAAAAAGCCAACACAATAACGGCAACGCCTCGCTTCGGCCACCACGTGAACCGCTCGCTTTGGCTGCAGATTGCAGAGTTCGATCGGACCCAACGTAAAGGTAGGCGGGAAATCATCCGTCCGACCTGACGAATCGGTTCGCTTTCACGGTCGAGCTTCTGTGCGGTCGAGCTTCTGTGCGGTCGAGGGGGGGCGGAGATGCAGTCCGAGTAGCCGCCTGCTCGGCTGGGCATTCTCAAGCGGATTGCGGCTCAACCTTCCAACGACGCGGCGTCCTGTGGCAGCATGCCTCCGTTTCACAATCGTTACAGGGATTTTAGAAATTCGATCAGGTCGGCCGCCTGTTCCTCGGTCAACTCATCTTCACCATTGACGACTTCGGGACGGTGTAGATCGGTCACCACACGCTCTAAATCACGTGCCCGCCCGCTGTGCAGCCAGCGAACTTTGCGATACGTCCCGATCAAGGAAGGAGTGTTGTAGCCCTTGTACACATCCTGGTCAGAACCCAAGCCGACATCGTGGATTCTTCCATCGCTGTAGAGGGGACCATTGTGGCAATCCGCGCAGCCAGCTTTGGTGCTGTAAAAGACTTTCTTCCCACGTAACGCCGCTGCTGAGAGCTTACCGTTCGTTGCCAAGTGGGGATTCGGTGGCGGTCGGAGCGTTGCCAGATAGGCGATGAGTGCCCGCTTATCGGTCTCGCTGGGAGGTTTGCCTTGCATGGTGACGGTGATCGATTTGTCCATGGCGTCGGTCAAGTTTTGTTGCCAACCATGCCATGTCCAGGGGAAGGTCTTGGTGACGTTGTAAAGTGGTAGCACCGTTTTCAAGGTCATCTCGGTGCCATCGTTCATCGTGTCCATCGGCCTCGCGTTCGTGCCACCATCCTGGTGGCATGTATGGCAGCTATACCACTGATCCAAGCTTCGCTCGCCATCGTAAAAGATCTCCATGCCGCGGCGGGCCAGGGTAAGGGTTTTCGCTCCTCCCAGTTCGATCTCGTGGATGACGTTCTTTGCCTCCAAATCGACAACCTGGACGGCGTTTTTGAGGTAGTTCGCGACGTAAGCGGTTCGGTTGTCCTTTGCAATTTTGAGTCCCAGCGGGCGTCCACCCACCTCAATTCGATCAAATCGCTCGCGATCACGTTGCAACCCGCGATCAATTAAATCCCCTGGCCCACCCTGAGAGACGAAGGGCAGATCAGGAAGTCGATAGGTCAGCAGTTCGTGGGTTCCTGAAGCGGTAACCACCAAACGTTTACCGTCGGGGGTAAATTCCAAATCGTGGGGATCTGAAACGGCCATGCCCGGCACATCCAACGAAATCGCTTCGCGATAGGACGGTCCATCCAGGCGAACCCGTCCGATTCGACTCGCCAGAATCCAACCGCGGCGAATGTTGCCCACCGTGATCGGGTTTGTGCGATATACCATCCAAGTGAAATAAGCATACTTTCCGTCGGGGCTCGTCCGCATCTGCCCTAGGTTGGTACCGTTGGCCAAGGGCTCCCGATACAAGCTTTCGCCCGATTCAACATCCAGGACTTCGATATTGCTTTCGCCGCCATTGCCGACCGCCAGCCGACTGCCATCGGGTGAGAGCGTTAGGTAGCGGGGCCACTTGCCGACAGGCAGCCGTCGCTTGACCCGCTTCTCTTCGAGATCGACCTCGGCCACCTCGGCTGCGGCGGCCAGGCCGACGTAGGCGATTTTGCTGTCCGCTGAAATTGCGATGCCGTGGGGTTCCATCCCGATCGGGATTGCCGCCAAGTAGTTCAACTTGCCTCGATCGATCTCCAGCAGGTGGAGTTCGCCAGACCAAGCCGCTGTCACAACAATATGCTGACCCGATGGGGTGAATTGCAGATCGGCAAGATGGCCCCCGCAATAAATCTCGTCGACCACCTGAGACGATTCGGTGTCAATCAAAGAAACGGTGCCCGCCGCCTGGTTGGCGGTTACTAGCCATTTTTCGCTTGGCGAGAGTGCCAAATCGACCGGTGAGCGGTCGACCTCGGGCCCTGGAATACGCGTTCGCTGGGGCTCGCTCTGCCGAGATTCACCCGATTCGGGGCCCGTCTGCTCGGAACCTGTCTGTCTGGGGCCTGTCTGTTTCGCCGCCGGATTCCCGGTCCGCTGGGTCTCATCCTCGCTGAAACCGAGGGGTAAATACGCGAGCAACACGATGCACCCAACGCTGGCTGCCAACTGTCTTCCAAATCTCGAGCTTCGCAACCGATTCTCCCTTTCCACTTATTTACTGAGCGATCACTGGGGGTGATAATCTCGGATCGTTAATCCCGTGATGGCGGAACGGTTTTCAAACTGGGCATCTAGACGTAGCATACCATGCAGTCGAACGATGCCTATCGAGACGGTGTCGTCATGAGCAAAGCTGCGACTAGTGTCTCCGCTTGAGGCCAAATGTTGCAACGGGCGACTGCCCACCTAATTTTCCCTCCCCAATAGGAAACATCGTGAAAAATTTGTTTGTCATGAGTCTTGGATTTGTGGTCGCAGCAGCGATCGCAGGCAATGTTGCGGCCGAAGACGTCAAGAGCGGACCTCAAACCGGTGACAGTCTTGGCGCTTTCTACGTCACCAAGATCGCTGGTGCTGACGAAGACGGAATCGACGAAGGTCAGAATCTTTGTTACCGCTGCCGCAATGGCGCTCGTCCTCAGGTGATCGTGTTCACGCGCTCAACCGACCCAAAGGTGGCTGAGCTCGTTCGAAAGCTGGACAAAGCCGTCGAGAAAAACGAATCATCCAACCTGCGAGTGTTCGTGAACTTGCTCGGTGAAGATAAAGAAGATCTGGCAGCATCGGCCAAATCGTTCGCCAAAAAGAGTAAGACCAGCAATGTACCTTTTGTCGTTCCAAACGAGTTTGAGAACGGTCCCGACAACTACGGAATCAATGCAAAGGCTGATATCACCATCACCCTTGCCAGCGATTTGGGTGTCAAAGCTAGTCACGCCGTCGTGAATGCTGGCGACCTGAATGTCGATTCGGTCATGAAAGATCTGGCGAAGATCCTTAAGTAAGCTTAGTAAAAAGCCAACTTAAATCGTCAACGTTTGGGCTCCGCTTTGAGAGAAGCGGAGCCTTTTTTAATTGGGCTCGTGCCTTCAGTTGACCCGCGAGCTACGCCGCTTTTCGCATGCTTGGCGGGCCAGCGATCCGTTCGATTGCTGATTCAAAACTATCGAGTTCCGCGGCCAGATTTTGCAGGCGGCATGCATTCGTCACGCTTGCGTCAAGCGAAAGAGCACGCAGCAATTCTTGGAGCTCCGCTAGGGCCATCTCTTGGATGACTTCCTCAGGGGTCAGCGGTCGTGGATTCATTGCCATAACATTCCACCGATCAGACGCGTATCGCACAGCGTTGAAATCACATCGGCGGAATCAGTGTTGATCGATCAGCAAAAATCGGCGGTTCGGGTTATGCGGGCAGCAGTTCACTCGTTGAATCGGTAGCCCACCCCACGTACGGTTTCGATGAGATCCGCCGTCGATCCCATTTTTTTTCTCAGGGCTCGGATGTGAACATCAATGGTACGGTCGAGCACCATGGTGTCCTCGCCCAAGGCTGCGTCGACGAGCTCCGCTCGACTGAATGCACGTCCCGGTTGGCGGATAAAGCATTCGAGCAGCTTGAATTCACTCTTGGTCAATTTCAATGCTTCATCATCGATCGAGGCGACAAACCGGCGTCGATCCACGACGATGCCGCGATGTCTGATCTGCTCATTGTCCTCGAACGCGGGCTCTCGTCTCCGCAGCAACGCCTTGAGTCGCTGTAGCAACACTTTGTAGCTTTCGACCGGTTTGACGACATAATCGTCGGCTCCCATTGCAAAGCCGACCACTTGATCGGACTCCTCACCCATGGCGCTGAGCATTAGGATCAAGATGTCTTTGGTGGATGGATCATTCCGGAGTTGCTTGCAGACCTCAATCCCGTTCAGGATCGGCAGATCAACATCCAAGATGATGACATCGGGCAAAATGAGCTTCGCCTGCTTCAACGCATCCTGGCCATCGGCCGCACGTGTGACCTCGTAGCCTGCTCGGTCCAACTGATATTCGAGGGTTTCCGCCAAGGGGCGGTAATCCTCAACGACCAGTACCTTTGTATTTGTCATGCCCGTTTCTTGGTTGACGGTGAAGAGGCGAGGTTACTTCAGCACCAATTGATGCAACTGTTTTTCAATGAACGCGAGATACCATTATTGTTGATCGTTGCGAAAAACTCGATTGCGTGACGCCCGAAAAGAGGCCTGAAAACGGTGAAGGTTTCGTGAATTTTTGGTTTAGGATTCGGGGGCATCGGGTGTGGTGATCCCACGCGGCAGGCGAACTTCAAAGGTCGATCCACTCCCCGGTCGGCTGTTGACGCTGACTTCGCCCTCGAGTGCTTCGGCGAGGTTCTTGACCACGGAGAGACCGATTCCGGTGCCTCCATCGACCGTGCTGCGGCTTTTTTCGACTCGATAAAAACGCTCGAAAATCCTCTTCTGGTCGGACGCTGTGATACCGACTCCGGTGTCTTTGACGACCAACGCACAAGACGTTTCTTCAACTCGGCACGAAACGTTGATCTCGCCATCCTTGGGGGTGTATCGAATCGCATTACTGATCAGGTTATTTGCGATGGTAAGAAGGGCTTCGTGATCAGCTTTTGCAATGACATCCGTTTCGGGCAGATCAATGGTGAGTTGAATGTCTTTGGCTTCAGCGACAGGCGCGTTCGAATCAATGGCGTCGGCAATCACCTGCCGTAACGAGATAGCGTTGATCCTCATTTTACTGCGACCAGATTGGGCGCGCGCCAATTGCATCATGTCAGCGATCAACCGCTCCAGTCGTTGGCATTGGGTTTGGATTTGGGCCAAGAAGTAGGCAGCCGCTTTGGGATCATCTTTGATCGCTAGTTCTACGGTTTCGGCGTAGCCTTTGATCGCAGCCAGCGGTGTTTTCAATTCGTGTGAAACGTTGGCGACAAACTCGCGACGGATATCTTCAATTCGTTTGGCCTCTGTTTCATCCCGAAGGGTGACCAGCAAGTTGTGGTTTCCGGCAGAGGGAAAGCGGTCTACGCGGGCTTTGATCGGCCGAATGGAATCACCGATGACCACTTCGACCAACAATTTTTGGGGACCTTTTCCCTCGCTCGACGCATCGACCGCGCGAGTCAGAGCAGGAATCCTGACCACTTCATGGAAAACTCGGTTTTCGTAAAGTCGGCTGCTGCTAAGGTTCAGCAAATAACTGGCAGCGGGATTGAGGAGTCGGATTTCATAATTTTGGTTCAGCAGAACCACCCCGTCTCGCATTCCTGACAGAGCAGTGATGGTTTGCTCCGTTTCTTTCTGCAGATTTTGCCAGCGTTCCTGCCAGCCGCGAACAGCGGAATCAGCATCCCGCAGCATTTTGAGGCACCGGTCATCTTGTCGTTTGTGTTCGCAATGGACTTGGTGGGCCGCTTTGGCTGCCAGAGGGATGACGATCAGGGTGATTACCCAAGGTGGAGCCTGCATCCAGACCAATCCGATCGCCGCCACGGCCACTGCCGCAATCCAGGTCACTTGCCTCCGCTGGGCAGCCGAGTATCCGCGTTTAGTCGGCAACTTTCGTTGTGGCGGGTTCGTTTCTTTGGTCGATCGAGCGTCCATGAAACCACTGAGTATCGTTTGAGCGCTGCGGCGGAGGCTGGCCACTGAGTTCTTATCTTTGATTACTGGCTGGCCAGCGCGAACCGGCGAAGCAAAAAAATCCTCCCGGGATTGCTTGCTGTGTCTACTGGGCGCGGACCTTTTGGCCTTTGGACCGTACAATCAGCGGGCAGTTCGAGGAGGTGTTGCGATGACACCCTGCCAAAACGGTTCCAAATGCGTTCCAAAACGGCGTCAGCCGGGCCTATTGCCGCCTCCGATGACTGCGCTACGACGATGCTCACAACAGGCTGCTGAATTGAGCGATGTCGTCCTATGTTTGAGAAATCACGGCCGATTTACCCCAATTTAACTCGCTTATGTCCTCCTCCGTCAGTCCGCTCCGAGCGATGCCCGGCAGTCCCAGTTTTCCGGCGCTCGAGCAAGAGATTCTGCAGTTTTGGGACGACCAGGATATTTACCACCAGTCGCTTAAACGGCGGGAGTCGGGGCCCTCATTTGTCTTCTTCGAGGGACCGCCCACCGCCAACGGAATGCCGCACCCGGGACACTGCCTGACTCGCAGCATCAAGGATGTCTTTCCCCGTTACAAAACGATGCAAGGCTACCGCTGTGTTCGGAAGGCCGGTTGGGATACCCACGGTTTGCCGGTCGAAGTCGAGGTTGGGAAGGAACTCGGGATCCACAGCAAAGAGGAGATCGAAGCCTACGGCGAGGAACCGTTTATCCAGAAATGCCAACAGAGCGTTTGGCGGTACATGCAAGAATGGCAGGAATTGACTCGCCGACTCGGTTTTTGGGTCGACCTGGAACAAGCCTATGTGACTTACCACCAATCTTATCTGGAGAGCGTTTGGTGGAGCCTGAAAAACCTGTTCGACCGCGGTTTGCTTTACCAAGGTCACAAGATCGTTTGGTGGTGGGCCCAAGGCGGGACCGCCCTTTCCGCGGGTGAAGTCGGTCAGGGGTACCGCGAAGTCGCTGACCCAAGCGTCTATGTTCTGTTCCCCTTGGTTGATCATCCAAATCGTTCGCTCGTTGTCTGGACAACCACGCCTTGGACCTTGCCCAGCAATATGTATGCGGCGGTCCATCCGACCAACATCGAGTACTGCGTCGTTCGAGACGAGTCCGATCGCGAATTGGTGATGGCCAAAGCGTTGGTCGAAACGATTGCGGGAAAATTAAAACAAACGTTGACGTTGGTTGAGGACATCGCGACTGAATCACTGATTGGGCAGCGGTATGTGCCTCCGTTTTCCGATTACCGCGAATCGACTGGGGATCCGGTAGGGCAACTGACCGATGGAAGCCAACAACACAAGTATTGGCGTGTCATCCCCGCTGACTTTGTGACGACCGAATCGGGTAGCGGACTGGTTCACCAATCCCCCGCTTTTGGTGAAGTGGATCATGAGGTTCTAGTCGTCGAAAAGCAACGCTTTGTCGAGGGTGATCAACCTGAGTTACTTTACGCGGTTGGGCCGGATGGGAAATTCACCGACGAATTTGCCGAGATGAAAGGCACCTGGGTTAAAGACGCGGACAAGCCTCTGACCCGCACCCTCAAAGAGCGAGGGATTCTGCTGCATCAGGAGCAGTATCTGCACGAGTACCCATTCTGTTGGCGTGCGAGTGAAGATCCTTTGATCCAATACCCCCGTCGTAGTTGGTTCATTCGCACCACGAAGTTTCGTGATTTGCTGCTCGAAAATAATTCCAAGATCGGCTGGTCTCCGGAACATATCCGAGATGGACGTTTTGGTAATTTCCTGGAATCGAACGTCGACTGGGCGCTGTCGCGGGAACGGTATTGGGGAACCCCATTGCCGATCTGGGTGTGCCAGGACACTGGGCAAATGGAAGCGGTCGCGAGTTACGACGAACTGCTCGCCAAGCCAGGGATCACGGGGAAGGAAGTTTGGGAAGCGGCGAAAGCAGGCAACCCCGAACTCGTTGACGATCTCCGCGTTCACAAGCCTTACATCGACGCGATCACTTACGATTCGCCGTTTGCCGAGGGGGCGCGGATGGAACGCGTCACCGAAGTTATCGACTGCTGGTACGACAGTGGCGCTATGCCATTCGCCCAGTGGGGATGGCCACACAAGAATGACGACGCATTCCATGACCAATTTCCCGCTGATTTCATCAGCGAAGCACTCGATCAAACTCGCGGTTGGTTCTACAGCCAATTGGCGATCAGCACGATGCTGTTCGGCGAGGGAGCCGAGCGGAGCGAAACCGATTCCCAAGAGGTAAGCGCACCAGACAAATTGCCGGCGCAGGAATATCCTCATCCGTTTCGTAATTGCATCGTCCTCGGACTGATGTTGGGCGAAGACGGCAATAAGATGAGTAAGATGTTGCGGAATTACCGCGAGCCGGCGCAGATCTTTGATAAGTACGGTGCCGACGCGTTACGCTGGTTCTTCTTTGCCGGCCAACCGCCGTGGACCGCGATCCGGTATCGCGAACAATCGATCAAGGAATCGATTCCGGAATTTCTGTTGCGATTATGGAATGTCGCTAGCTTCTTTATGATCTATGCCGAAATCGACGGGTTTGATCCGACCAGTGCGAGTGGTGCAGACGAACAGTTGAGCCCTGAGAGTCTGGCGTCGGCACCTACCTATCGTGATGCCAGTCAGCGAAGTGAGATTGATCGTTGGATTCTTTCCGAGCTGAACCGGTGCACCAAACAGGTCACCGAACGGATGGATCGCTATGACAATTACAACGCATGCCAAGCGATCACTGCCTTGGTGGATGGGTTAAGTAATTGGTACGTGCGTCGTAGCCGGGATCGGTTTTGGGCCAGTGATACAGATGCCCAAGACAAACATGACGCCTATTGGACGCTGTACGAATCGTTGTTGCAGGTGAGCAAGCTGATTGCTCCATTTGTACCGTTTCTCTCCGATTATTTATGGCAACGTCTGAGTGAGCCGTTTCGAGATACAGCGTTGGTGAGTGTGCATCTGACCGACTACCCGACACCGGTCGAGGATCGAGTCGATGATGAACTTTCCGAGTCAATGACGTTGCTACGCGAAATTGCATCACTCGGTCGAGCCGCTCGGGCAGAAGCCAAGCTGAAGGTCCGCTTGCCGCTTTCCCGGGTCGAGGTTGTGCTGACCGATGATCAACGAATCGAATGGTTGAAAAATCACGATGAACTGGTTCGCGAGGAATTGAATGTCAAAACGGTGGAGTACACCACCGATGGTGACCAGTATGTGCAATACATCGTGGTTCCCAACTTTAAACGCCTTGGCCCTAAGGTGGGTAAGCAGGTTCCTGCGGTCAAAAAAGCGCTGCAGCAAGCCGACGGCAACGAACTGTTGCAACAGCTAAAGCGTGATGGAGTAGTGACGATCCAACTTGCTGATGGTCCCCTTTCACTCGATTCTGATGACATTGAAGTGCGGTTGCAGGCACGGGACGGTTGGGCAGCCGCTCAGGGAACGGCCTGTGTCGTTGTGCTCAATACGGAAGTTACCGATGAATTGCGTCGCGAAGGGATCGCCAAAGATCTGATTCGTAACATCCAAAATCAGCGGAAAGAGATCGATTGCCAATACACCGATCGAATTGTCGTTGCGGTGACAAGCGAGCAT
>JAQWPZ010000237.1 GCA_029245125.1 Rubripirellula sp. | reverse complement strand
TGGTAACTGCCCAGAGCGTGGGTTGGGAACTGCCCAGAGCGTGGGTTGGTAACTGCCCAGAGCGTGGGTTGGGAACTGCCCGGCTCCCCTTTTGGGTGGCTCAGCTTGCGTGCTGGTTTTGATCCTCGCGCTGGTCATTGCCAGTTGCAGGTCTCGCGCTTACGATTTTCCGTTCGCGCTGCGCCCAATACCGCAGCTTTTAGTGACCGAACACGTGGAGTTCTGTGGTGTCTGGTACCTGTGTGATTGGATTGCAGTGGGGTGACGAAGCAAAAGGCAAGCTCGTCGATCTCTTAGCGCCGCAATTTGATTTGGTGGTGCGTTACCAAGGAGGTGCCAATGCGGGGCACACTGTGGTGGCGGGCGACGAAGTCTACAAGCTTCACCATATCCCGAGCGGGATCTTGCATCCGGAGGTGCAAAATCTGATCACGCCCGGCGTTGTGATCAATCCCACCACGATGCTCGATGAGATCAATGGGTTGGCCAAACGCGGGGTGATCTGTCAGGACAACCTGCGGATCAGCGAACGGGCTCACCTGGTCATGCCTTGGCATATGGCTGAGGACAAATTCATCAACGCGACCGTTGTCCGTGGTGAATCGATCGGGACGACCAATCGTGGAATTGGGCCCTGCTACCGAGACAAGGTTGGGCGGACACATGCGATTCGAATGACCGATCTGGTTCAATCGACTCGTGATGAACGAATCGGGATTGTGGCAGAACAAAAAGTCACGTTGCTGGGCAACATGGGAGCGCCCCAGGAAGATTTGGACGAAATCGCTCCCGACAAGATTGTTGCTTTGGCAGCTTCGTGGGCAGATCAACTCCACGGCATGATTGGGGACACGACCGATTTCTTGCTGGATGCCTGTGAAGCAGATAAGCGAATTCTGTTTGAGGGTGCTCAGGGAGCGTTACTCGATATTGACCACGGTACGTTTCCATTCGTCACCAGCAGCAACAGCAGTGGCGTAGGCGTTTGTGCGGGGGCGGGAGTGCCACCGCGATGGATCAATCAAGTGCTTGGCGTATGCAAGGCCTACAGCACACGCGTTGGTGGCGGACCGTTCCCAACCGAGTTGGAAGATGAAACGGGGGATCGCATCCGCAAGCTTGGCAACGAGTTTGGCACGACGACCGGTCGTCCACGTCGTTGCGGTTGGTTCGACGCTGTTGCCGTGCGGTACACCGCGCGGCTCAGTGGAGTCACGCGATTAGCGCTCATGATGATGGACGTGCTGAGCCATCTGGATGAATTGAAGGTCTGTGTCGCGTACGAATTAGATGGTGAGCGGATCGAGCGTTTGCCAAGTCATGCCGATCAAATCCGTCGTTGTCTTCCCATTTACGAGACAATTCCCGGTTGGAAACAGCCGGTCGATGACGTCCGCAGTGTGGATGAGTTTCCGGCAGGTGCATTGGCGTACGTGAAGCGGATCGAAGAATTGGTGGGGATTCCCGTGGGTGTCTTGTCGGTGGGCCCCGATAGGGCTCAAACCGTCTTTACCGATGCCGCTGCCGAACTCTCGCTTCAGCCGCTCGGACCGCAATGACCGAACCGTCGCGAGCTGAAGGAGGAGATCCGGACCTGCTGGCTGATGTTCCTCTTGCCGATCGCCCGCAGCACATTGCCATCATCATGGACGGCAATGGACGCTGGGCGCAGGCCCGCGATTTGCCTCGGATCGAGGGGCATCGACGAGGTGTCAGTACCGTTCGGATGATTAGCGAGGCAGCCGCGGAGTTGCAGATCGAAGCGATCACGCTGTACTGCCTCTCGAGCGAAAATTGGAAGCGGCCCCAAGATGAAGTCGACTTCCTGATGCATCTGCTTGAGCAGTACCTGATCGAAGAGCGCCGAACGATCATGGAGCAAGGCTTACGCCTCAAAGTGATTGGCCGCCGGGATCGTTTGCCACCCCGAGTGCTTGAAGAAATCGATCGCACTTTAAAAATGTCGGCCGAGAACCCCGGAACTCAGTTGGTGCTCGCCATCGACTATGGCGGTCGGGGAGAGATCGCGAGAGCAGCCCGGCTGCTAGCGTGTGAAGCCGTCGCGGGTTCGTTGGATCCGGAATCAATTGACGAAGCAATGATTGCCGAGAGGCTCTACACCAAAGACTTGCCCGAAGTTGACTTGATGATTCGGACCGGCGGTGACATGCGGGTCAGTAATTTCTTGCTGTGGCAGATCAGTTACTCGGAGCTTTGGATCACCGACTTGTGTTGGCCCGAGTTTTCACGTGACGAATTTTTGGCGGCCATCCGAGAATTTTCGTCGCGGCAACGGCGTTTTGGTGGATTGAATGTCAACGAATGAGCTCGGATAGAATTTGTTAACGCTTTCGAACGAGGTTTCTCGATTTGGAACGAGGCCTACGAGATCCGAATGGGAGACAGCTTCAGGGCTTGCCCTGCGATCACGAGATTCAACAATAGAAATCAGAGGCGATTGTCGGTTGTTGGCTGTCGTTGAACCAAGCTTTTTCCCGCTTGATTTTCGAACCACGCCCATTCCACAGCCAACGGCAGTTCCTCCCCCCGATGCTGAAAGTCCAGTCATGTTGAAAGTCCAGTCATGCTGAAAGACCGACTCCGAACCTCCGCCGTCTTGATTACGATCATCATTGGGCTGCTGTACTTGGATGGGCACCACTCAATTGCCGCCGCGGAAGGGTTATGGTTGTTGCCATTGCTGTTGTTCTTTGCGCTCGGAACGGCGCGGGACATGGCGATGTTGTTGACAGGCAGCCAACGCTTAATCTCGCCTCGCGTCACATTGTGCGCGACAGCGATCGTGACCCTCTCGGCTTGCATTCCTTTGCTCTGGCCGTTGTTTGGCGAGGTTTATCCGCAGAACTGCCCGGTGGGGCGATTGGGCTGGACGGTGATCGGTTCGGTCACTGCCATGTTTGTCATCTTGATCAGCGAGATGAGGGTTTACGGAGTAGGGCCGGCGGGGACGATCGAACGCACCTCCCATGCTGTTTTTGTCTCGCTTTATGCCGGACTGCCAATGGCCTTATTGGTCTCGCTGCGGGCCATGGGGAGTGGTAACTGGGGGTTGGCGGCGTTGCTGACCATGATTTTGGTAACCAAATCGACCGATGCGGGAGCTTATTTCACGGGGAAAGCGATCGGCAAGCATAAGCTGATCCCGCGGTTGAGTCCCGGCAAGACAAAAGAGGGCTCGATCGGCGGCATCGTAACTGCCACGATCGTTGCATATGTTTGTCTGAAGTGGCTTTTTCCCGCGGTCGGGGGCGATGGAACACCACCCTCGCAGGTGCCCGCTATCGCTTTTTTAGCCAACCCCATCTGGGGGGCTGTGGTGCTGGGGCCACTGCTGGGACTGTCAGGAATGATTGGCGATCTGGCAGAATCACTGGTGAAACGGGACTGTGAAGCCAAGGACAGCGGCAATTGGCTGCCAGGTTTGGGAGGCGTTTGGGACGTCACCGATTCGCTAATTGCAGCGATTGCGCCGGCTTTTCTATGTTTTGCAGCTGGAGTGGCCGGTTAGCGGTGGTTCCGGACCAAAGTTTGCATCAGAGCTATGATCTCACGGGAAGCGTATAAAATGACCGTCTCCTGCTTTTCGACCTTAACAGGCACTTGAATGACCGAAGCGACGCTTTCGATCACCAATCCGGAAGAGATTTTGGCTCTGTTTGGGCCGCGCGATCAACATCTCCGCAAGTTGCGTCGATTATTCGATGTCAGCATCACCCAGCGTGATGGTCACATTCGAGTTTCGGGTGACGGGCAAAGTGTCGAACGCGCGATGCGGTCGTTGGAGAAATTGCGTCTGGTGTTTCGCAAGAAGGGTCAGCTGTCACCCAGCGACGTCGAAACGGCGGCCTCGGAAGAAGGTGCGATCGTCGAAGGGGCGGCAGCGAAGATTCTCCTCGGTGACGAGGAAATTGACGTCCAATACGCGGGACGGCGGATCAAGCCACGGACCGCTGGGCAGGCTCGTTATGTCGAAGCGATTCGGAAATTCGATTTGACCTTCGCGACGGGACCCGCCGGATGTGGCAAGACTTACCTCGCGGTTGCGATGGCAGTCGAAGCGCTGCGGTCCAATCAAATTCGTAAAATTGTGCTGGTCCGCCCTGCGGTCGAAGCAGGTGAGAGTTTGGGGTTCCTGCCCGGTGATCTTCGTGCCAAACTCAATCCGTATCTCCGTCCGCTGATGGATGCATTGGGCGAAATGGTTGATTTTGATCAAGCTCGGAATCTGATGGAACAAGATGTGATCGAGGTGATTCCGTTGGCATACATGCGCGGACGCACCTTGAATGATGCCTTCATTATTTTGGATGAGGCGCAGAACACGACCGTCGCGCAAATGAAAATGTTTTTGACCCGGATGGGCGAACGCAGCAAGATGGTTGTCAGTGGCGACGTGACTCAGCAAGATCTGCCGCGGGGAGTGACCAGCGGCTTGCGGGATGCAATGCGACGCCTCGGCAAAATCGACGCGATCGGGATGGTGCGTTTACAGGTCAGCGACATTGTTCGCCATCACCTAGTTCAGAAAATTGTCGAAGCCTACGACGACGTAGGCCGTCACGAGAGCAACACCGTTCACGAGGAATCAAAGGATCAACATTGATCGCTCGTCCGCTTGAGGGCGGTGACTGAACGTGAAGACCGTAACGATCGGTCCCAACGGCATGAAGTCATCACCACTCTCGCCGAAGCCATCACCCCTGATCCGCTGTCATGAGCGGCGCAAGTAAACAGCGAGCCCGACAGGAACGCATCGATTCGCTCGGGATCCAGAAACCACGACTCATCCAGTGGTGGCAGGATAGCGATAAGGCAGATTTTGCGATTCGGATCGCGATCGGGTTCGTCGCGGCCGCCACCTTGCTGGTCGTTTGTCAAACCTGGAAGCCTGCGTTTTCCTTTCGCCGGGGGTCAATACCGCCGCGCGACTTGGTGAACCGAGTCAGCTTTGAGGTGCCTGACAACGTCGAGACGAATCGCCAGCGTGATCAGAGGCGTCGCGAGCAGATCGTCTCGTATCGCAATCGAACCCAACCTCTGGACGAGTTGCGTGCTGCGCTGCGTGATGATTTGTTCTTGGTGCTGAATGCTCCCTCGTTTGATCAATTGACCGAACGTGAAGCGACTGCGTTCGCTCAGTTTTTTGAGGGAGATGAGACACAGCCGGAGGATACCCCGCCGCTGCGTTTTTCGATGATCAAGACGGTCTTCGCAGATGATATGGGCCTGACGCGTCTCGATGACGCAATCGAACTCTCGCTGCGGGATAACTATCGCTACGGTCTGATCCAGGCTCTGGCGCACGACACAGACCAGGGGAGTCTGGAGCGAATCCGCGTGTATCCGGCGGGGCAGCCCGATGACGGAGAGTTCGTCGAAGCGAGCGAAGTTCGGATGGCCGAGGCGATGCCCGAGATCGCCAAGCGTTTAAGAGAACAGTTTCGCACCAAGTTTCCGGAAAGTGACAATCAGATCGTCGCCGCGATGATCGCAGATTGGATCGCCGAACGATTGCCGGAACACGAGACGCTGAAGTACGACGACGAGCGGAGCGAGAAAGATCGGCGGAAAGCCGCCGCTTCGGTCGAAACGGTGATGATGACTTATCGGATCGGAACGACTCTGGCAGAAGCCGGGAAGCCGTTGGCGGACGAACAGCTAGTATTGTTGCAGCGGGAATGGGAAGTCCTGTCGGGGCAGATGTACGTCGCTGACAGAACCGCACGAGTGGCCGCTTACGCCGGCATGATCTGTGCGCTGTACTTGCTGTGTGGTTCCTACATCTTTTTTGTTGATGATCGCCAATTGCTGCTCGATCGTTGGAAACTGGCCCAGTTGTTGGCCGTCATGGTGGTCACGATTTCGCTGGCCTATTTTGCATCGCGCGATCAATGGCGTGGTGAATTGATACCGATGGTATTGGCGTCAATTGTATTAGCCGTCGTCTACGGTCGAGAGTTAGGTCTGCTGTTGATGGCGGCCGCCAGTGTGAGCTTGACTTTGTTCCTCGGCTTAGGGGTTCGCGAGTTAGTGATGTTGGCAGCGGCTTGTTTTAGCTGCACCCTGCTGCTTGTGCGGATCCGCAGTCGTACCCACCTGTTGTACGTGGGGGCGTTGTCGGCCGTGATCACTGGCGCGACTGTCATCGCCGTCGGAATCGTGACAGGAGCAACGCTTTTCTTGCCGCCGCCGTCGGGTGACGAAATTCAGACCATTTACCGTGGACCGGTGTTCGAGACTGTCTTTGTTGGGTTGGTGCAAGAGGCGTTTTGGGCCGGCTTTTGTATTCTGGTTTCTGCCACTGCGATGACTGGATTGTTGCCCTTGGTGGAGAAAACGTTTGGCGTGCAAACCGATCTAAGTTTGTTGGAACTGGGGGATGCTAGCCACCCGCTGTTGCGGCGTTTGGCACAGCGGGCCCCAGGCACCTACAACCACTCGATCAATGTCGCCTCGATTGCCGAGGCGGCAGCCGATGAAATCGGCGCCAATGGGTTGCTCGTTCGTGTCGGTGCGTACTTCCACGACATTGGCAAGATGTTCAAGCCCGAATACTTCATCGAGAATCAGAATGCCGGCGTGAATCAACATGATTCGTTGCAGCCCGCCATGAGTACCTTGGTCATTATCGCCCATGTTAAAGATGGCGCCGACTTGGCACGCAGTCATCACCTGCCCGAGCCCATCGTTGAGTTTATCCTGCAACACCACGGGACAACGTTGGTCGAATACTTTTATCGCGAAGCTGCCCGTCGCAGTGAAGAAGATCCGAATGCTGAAACTGTTAGCGATAAAGATTTTCGCTATCCCGGTCCAAAGCCGCAGACCATCGAGGCTGCAGTGATGATGTTGGCGGATGCCGTGGAAAGTGCTTCGAGAACTCTCGTCGATCCAACGCCGAGCCGGATCCAAAACCTCGTCGATGCGATTGCTCAAAAGAAAGTCGCCGATGGGCAATTCGATGAGTGCGGATTGACGTTTCGACAATTGGATCGGATTCGTCGTAGCTTGGTGAAATCGCTAACTGCGATCTACCACGCGCGGGTCAAATACCCAGGACAACAGTCAGCGTGATGATGACGACGCAGGATCAGATGGATGCACTGCAGGTGGATGTTATCGTCGACGAACAGGTTGCAATGCCGGTTCGAGCCGGGCGACTTGTCGAGGCGGCGACCGCAGCCGCCCGACATCGTGGCTGCCTGCAAGGAGAAATCGGGATTCGAGTTGCCGGGGATGCCGAGATTCAACAAATCAACCGCACTCACCTGCAGCATGATTATCCAACCGACGTGATTAGCTTTGGCTATTTGCACCAACCGCCACGCGTGGAAGGTGAATTGGTGGTCAGCGCCGAGACGGCTGCCCGCACAGCAGCGGATTTAAACTGGATCGCTGCCAACGAGTTGATCCTCTACGTCGTGCATGGCACGCTGCATCTCTGTGGGATGGACGATCAACAGCCCCAGGCACGAGCCGCGATGCGTCAGGCAGAAATCAGCATCATGCAACAGCTCGGGATTGCAATGGTTGATCGCCACGCCGTTGACGGTGTTGAGATGGGGACCGCGATCGATTCGGCAGAATCTTGTCAATCGGTTGGTGATCAATCGGTTGGTGATGTTGACAAGCCTGCTGCTTGTTCTCCTGTTCAGGAGGAGCGTGAGTGAACGATCAATTCGTTGGGTGGGGGCTTTCGCTGACCGGCTTTGCTCTCAGCAGTATTGGGGGACTCGGTGGCGAACTGCTCGATCGATTCGCCGGGAAGCCGCTGGAAGCTTATTGTCGTCTGAGGCGGAACCGCGAGCGATTCGGTGCCGTTCTGGATCGACAGGAAGCGGCGATTCGCGGCAGCGAATACCTGCGAATGATTGGGACCGTGATCTTCCTGATCGGCGGAACCGGGGCGTTGTTCTCATCGACTCCGCCGCCCTCGGCGGGGCGGTTGTTGACCTGGGCGATCGCCGCCGGCGGATTGATGATGATGATCCACGTCTGGCTGCCGGTCGCTGTAACTCGCTTCGCGTCGACGCAGGTACTTTATCACAGTTGGCCCTTTTGGCGAAGTTTATCCATCTTGATGCGTCCCCTGTCGGCCCCTGGGGAACTGGTTGAACTGTTGACTCGTCGTCTGACCGGGACAGCCGAAAGTGACGATGAGGACGAGGAGCAGTTGGAGGACGAAATCCGAACCATCGTCACCGCAGGGACACGAGAAGGTTATTTTGGCCCGGGTGTTCGTGAGATGATCCAGGGCGTCATGACGCTGCACGAGGATACTGTCGGCCACATCATGACCCCACGTGGCGATGTCGATGCGATCGATGTGCAGTGGGGCTGGGAAAAAGTCTTGGAAACCGTGATCGAAGCGGGGCGGACGCGATTCCCGGTCTACCAGGGAACGCTCGACAACGTGATCGGTGTGTTGTACGTCAAAGATTTGATGCCCTTCTTGGGCCGTAATCAAGCTCCCGATGTTCCTTTGACTGAAATTCTGCGTCGTCATTGGACCGTGCCGGACGACCGCAGTGTGGAGTTGATTCTTCGAGAGTTTCTGCACAGTCGCAGTCACATGGCAATCGTGTTGGATGAATTCCAACAAACCGCCGGGGTTGTCACGATCGAGGATGCTTTGGAGGAGATCGTCGGCGAAATCGTCGATGAATCGGATGACGATGAGGAGTTCGGGATCAAGGTCATCAATGAATCGACCGTCGATGTGGACGGGCGAGTCATGATCGATGACGTGAATGAGATTACTGCCTGGGATTTGCCCGAGAGTGACGATTACGAAACGGTCGCAGGTTACGTGCTCTATCACACGGGGCGAATTCCCGAGTTGGGGCAAAAACTTCAAATCGGAGACGCTGAATTCGAAATTCTGAAGGCCAGCAGTCGGAAAATCGAGTCCGTGCGAATCCATTGGGCACCGTCGCACGAACAGAAAGTCGGTTAATTCAGTCGGATCCGTGTTTCAGCGATCCGTGTTCTCGCGACGGAGATCACCGAAATCGCTTTCAGGGATTGACGCCTCGGGTGGGGGTCCGCCTGCAAAATCGCCAGAGTCACGCGCAGAACGTCTTTCAAGGGGCCTGTAGAAGCCATTGTTTGGGCAACACCGGCGATCGACTGATTGTTTCAGTCTTCCCGCACCGCTAGACTGCTGTGGGCGTGTTTAGGCTCTCGTGGATCCACCGCGGAGTCTGTTTTCGTGCTGATTTTTGTCGGCCACCACGCCCCCTCTATGGCAATACGCAGATCTTGTTTGGGAACGCAGATGAGCACGACAGCTAAGTTAGAATTGCAGACAACTGAAACCGCAAAACTGACTTACGGGGATCAGGAAATCGAACTTCCCGTGGTGGAGGGAAGCGAAGGAGAGCGTGCGATCGATATCAGTCGGCTGCGAGCTAGTTCAGGGTTGATCACGTTGGATGAGGGATTCGTCAACACTGGCAGCACCAGCAGCGCGATCACGTTTCTTAACGGAGAGAAAGGGATTCTGAGGTATCGCGGCTACCCAATCGAACAGCTTGCCGCCCAAAGCGATTTCATCGAGGTTGCCTACCTGTTGATTTACGGCGAGTTGCCGAACGCCAAGGAAACAGAGCGTTTTCGCAACGGGATCACCGGACACACAATGATCCATGAGGACATGCGGTCCTTTTACAACGGGTTTCCTCGCGATGCTCATCCGATGGCGATCCTGAGTAGCGTTGTCGGCGCACTTTCCACTTTTTATCAGGACTCAATGGATGTTGACGATCCTGGTCAGGTCAACATTTCGATTGATCGCCTGCTGGCAAAGCTCCCTACGATTGCGGCTTACAGCTACAAAAAGTCGATGGGACAGCCGTTCATCTACCCCAACAATGATTTGGATTATTGCGAGAACTTCTTGCACATGATGTTCGCTACGCCGGCACACGATTACCTCGTTGATCCCGACTTTGCCGAGGCGTTGAATTTGTTGCTGATCGTGCATGCAGACCACGAGCAAAACTGCAGTACTTCGACCGTTCGAATGGTCGGCAGTAGCAACGCCAACTTGTTCGCTTCCATCTCGGCAGGCATTGGTGCGTTGTGGGGGCCGTTGCACGGTGGTGCCAACGAAGCGTGTGTCAACATGCTCGACCAAATCGCTACCGACGGTGGCAATGTTCAAAAATACGTGGACATGGCGAAGGACAAGAAAGACGGGTTCCGGCTGATGGGTTTTGGGCACCGGGTCTACAAGAACTTTGACCCTCGCGCAACGATCATCCGCTCCAGTTGCGACAAACTGTTGAAGAAGCTGAATCTTGATGATCCATTGTTCGAAGTCGCACAACAGCTCGAAGAGGTCGCGTTGCGAGACGAGTACTTCATCGAACGCAAGCTTTATCCGAATGTCGATTTTTACTCGGGCGTCATTTACCGAGCCCTCGGGATTCCCGTTCAGATGTTCACCGTGCTGTTCGCGATCGGCAGATTGCCAGGTTGGATCGCTCATTGGCGTGAGATGCACGCCAATCCAGCGACGCGAATCAATCGTCCACGGCAGGTATACACCGGATCGACCGAACGCGATTTTGTACCGATCGAAAAACGATCCTAATCCGCCCGGCTGGTCCAAAAGGATTTTGCTTTGTTAATCGGCAGCGTCTCTTATCTCAATGGCGTCAGTCTGCTTGGCTTGGCTGTAATGGTCGGGCTCGCAGTGTTAATGAGTTCCGACCGTCGCAGCATTCGCTGGCGATTGGTGGTGATGGGGGTGGGGCTTCAGTTGCTGCTTGGAGCCATCTTTTTTAATTCCCAGCGTTGGACTTTTCCGCGGGAGTATCAAAGTCACACCGAGTTCGCTGCGGCGATCGAACAGGGATCCCTGCAAGACAAGCATCTGCAGATGGATCTTGTCTTGGGAGGCCGTTACTCAAACGTGGAAGAGCTTCGGCAGGCGATTACGAGCGATCAGCTGAACGCCAACAACTTTGAAACGGTCAGTGCTGCGAGATATCCCAACGGGATCGTCTTCTTTGCAGTGGAGTCTTTCTTCGGAACGATTCAAAAAAGTGTTGATGCCGGCACTGAGTTTTTATTTCAGGTCAATCCGGATGCACAGAATTCGGCGAACACAACGCATCCCCGCGCGATCATGACGACGTTTGCGTTTGGCGTACTGCCGACCGTCATTTTCTTTGCCGCCTTGATGAGTGTGTTGTATTACCTGCGGGTGATGCAGTGGGTCGTTCGTGGGATGGCTTGGATCATGCAGAAAACGCTTGGTGTCAGTGGCGCCGAAGCTTTGGCGGCTGCGGCCAACGTGCTCGTTGGGCACACCGAGGCACCATTGGTCGTCAAGCCGTACGTCGCGACGATGACACGTAGTGAACTGAACGCGATGATGGTCAGTGGATTCGCCACCATCAGCGGCAGCTTGATGGCGATCTTTGCCACAATCGGTGTCAGTGCGGGCCATCTATTAACCGCATCGATCATCTCAGCGCCCGCAGCGTTGGTATTGGCCAAAATACTTCAACCGGAAACAGAAACCCCAGAGTCGGTTGATTCGGTTGAGGCTCGAATGGATGTTGGGGCAAGTAATGTGATCGAGGCGGCCGCCAACGGTGCTAGTGAGGGAATGAAGCTGGCGATCAACATTGCGGCAATGTTGATCGGCTTCTTGGCCCTGATCATGTTCATTGACATATTGCTGCAGGCTGTCGGTGGGATCGTGGGAACGGAATTGTCGCTGCAACGGATATTTGGGTTCGTGATGTGGCCGTTGGCTTGGGTGATGGGAATCGAAAATAGTGACTGCACCATCGCTGGCGATTTGCTCGGTCGAAAGATGGTGATTAACGAATTTGTCGCCTACCTCGGCTTGATTGACAGCAGCGCCGACTCGCTGAGCGAACGGTCACGTGTAATCCTGACTTACGCGTTGTGTGGATTTTCGAATTTTGGTGCGATTGCGATCCAGCTCGGCGGGATTGGACCGCTGGCGCCCGATCGTAGGTCTGATATCGCACAGCTTGGCTTGAGAGCCATGTGCGGCGGCATGCTCGCCTGCTGCATGACCGGGTGCGTTGCCGGATTGCTGTACGGGATGTTGTAGGGCGGTTGGATTCAAATTGTGTCCAGTTCGCAGACGAATTCTGTACCGAATCCACCCTTCAAGTCAGATCGAAACAAACGCGGCGTTTGCCTTCTTTTTGCCGCTACCCGCAGCAGGCCCGTGGGCCCGCTACAAGCCCGTGGGCCCGCTGTACACGCTCGATCGCAACAGGCGGCCCAGACGTGCGGGATAACTAGTTAGACGGGTCAACTAGCCATGTTGGGGCGTGTCGAAGATGCGGTCGCCAGCATCGCCCAAGCCGGGAACGATGAAAGATTGGTCGTTGAGTACTGGGTCGATTGCTGTGACGTAAATCTTCACATCGGGAAAGTCGCGATGGACGCGGTCCAAGCCTTGTTGTGAAGCGATGATGCTGAGTACTCGGATCTCGTCAACTCCCCAATTCATCAGTCGACGAACCACGAGGTCTACCGAGCCTCCCGTTGCGAGCATCGGATCGAGAACCAACGCAATGTTAGGCGCTCCACTGCTTGGCAGCTTGTCGTAGTAGCCCACCGGTTCGGCTGTTTCCTCGTTTCGGTATAAGCCCAAGTGCCAAACCGCTGAATCGGGAAGCAGGTCCTGCAGCGGATCAACCATTCCTAGTCCAGCACGGAGGATCGGAACCAATCCAATCCGGACTTTGAGTTCCGAGCAATCTGCATCTGCGATTGGTGTGCGGATCTTGATCGGTTGAACTTCGAGGTCTTGTGTGGCGTAGACTCCAACCAGCACGGACAATCGGTGAATTGCATTACGAAATTCGCTGGGGCTTGTCTGGGCATCACGCACGGTGCAAAGGTGATGTTCGACAAGGGGATGTTCGATTCGAGTGACTTGGCTCACGCGTCACCGCTCCAGTTGTTGAGTGAAGGAATTGGGGATTTCGTTCGGCATGCCGATCAATTTAGGCGAGATTAAGGATGCCATGTAGGTCGCTGGCCAAAACTCGCTCGCAATCGGCCCCTTTTTGTGTCGCAACTATCGACCGCACAACCCCAGATCAGAGGTGGGCGTACCACTGCCGAGAGACGCCCGTGGGGCATTGGTAGCGTTCGCCAACTTCATTGCGGCGTTTGGCGACGATCGATCCAAGCAGATGGATGTTGTCCGCCGCGGTCACGGCGAATCCGGCCCAAGGCCGATGTGTGCAGCCTACTTGAACCGGACAAGAATTCCTGCCTGGGCAAGCCCGAGCAGGATTTCACGTCACTCCTCGAAGAAGACTGCCAACCAAACCGTGGGTTCGCGAGAGCTTGTCCGCTCAACCCGGTGCTTTTGGTGTGCATGGATCAGTAAGTGATCACCGGGCGCCAAAGTTTTCGTTGCATTCTCAAAAGCGAGTTCGGCTGTCCCTCGCAACAACACAACCCATTCCGCTTCGTCTTGGTCGTACCAAAACCCAGGCGGGCTGGCCTGCCCCGTGGAAACGATCTTTTCGATTCGAACTCGGTTGCCTCTAGTTAGGACTTCGACCAGTTCTTCTTCCAAACTGGCCGGCACGTCGTCGAAAAGATTTTGCACGGTTGCCTCGCAGGTCTTGTCCAACGCCGCTCGTTCCCGAGCGGCGGCTTTCACTGGACCGCGATCTTACTGGATCTTTCTCTCGGCGGGGCCACCTTTGATCCACTCGACCTCCAACTTGAATGGGCCGGGCTTTTTGTCGCCGAGCAAGAAACCAACACCCGTGATTTTGCTGGGATCGAGCTTCTGATCGCGGTAGTTCCTACCCCGCCAGGAGGCGGCAAACTTATCCATTGGAAATTGGACTTCGATCCACTCATCCTTCTTCGTTTGGAAGGACTGGCGATACGAGATGCCTCCCATCGTCCTGCCAGCGTAGACATTGAACTTGTATTCGCGACCGTCCCCACGAACGCGTGCGGTGATCACGTCGCTCTTGCCGAGCCCGAATTGGTTGCCTCTGGCACGAACGGAAGCGAATCCACCGTTGTTCTCCAGCGATAGGTTGCCGAAGAATTCCATCACTCCTTCGGAATTGATTTTGAATCGACCATCCGAGCGACCGCCCATCACGCCGTCGTTGACCGCTTGCCACTGCCGCGCAACGCTCGGGTCATCGAACTCAAAAAGCGTTTGCTGTGCCTGCACCGAAATCGCGGTTGCCAGACAGATCACGAGAGCTGAGAAAACAGAAGTTCTATTCATGGGAATTCCTAGATTGCTGCGAGAGCAGCGGGTTCGCCTCGTCAGCCACCCGCGCGGCAAAAAGAGACAGCATTTTTCTTCACCTACGATGTTGACGGATGGCTGTTTCGGCATCCACACAACGAGGCACTATAGGATTACTGGCAAGATCATCTCATTTGCAGCGATTTTCAAAGTCGCATCTTCGACGATTCCGACTGGAAATCGGGTCGAGACTGCGGCGATATCGGATCCGCGTTCGGGGCACCATTGCAGTCGAGATCTCGACTGCTCGATCGGAAGCGGGTTCCTGTCCGTGCCATCCCGATGCTTCGATCGCCACGAGTTGCCGGATTTCTGGGAGTTGCCGGCAAGATCGGCCAACCAACGGTATCACCCGCATTGACCCTTCAGTCTGTTTGGCGATTCCGTTCCTCTTGGCATCTGTCTTCTCAAGGGATCTCGATCATTCGAAAGTTGAACTTTGCGTGATCGGTTAAATCAATCGCTGCGGCTTTCTACGTCGAGTGGCGAAGGGTCGCCTGAGCATGACGGAGACACTATCGATGCAACGCGAGGCAAGTGCCTAGCCGTCTTGCTTGGTGAGAGCGATTTGAAGCGGGCATTCAGTTGTTGATGGTTGGCCCTCTTGGTACCGTCGCAGTAGCGACTTTGAACGTGCCGCCAACATGCGACGCACTTCCCGTCGCTTTCCTTTTACCCGCGCGATTTTCATCGAATCGTAGGCGGTCGTTTGATGCCTCATCCAAGCGATTACGGCCGCCTCGGCTCGCTGCTCAACTGGAATCCGTTTGGTTCGGGCGACTGTGCCGCTGCCCACGGGTGTCGCGTGGTCCGTCACCGCACGCGCGATCTGTTTGGCGAGTTCTGCATGAGCGGGATGGAAATCTAGAAAGCCAAGAACCGCACCTTGGAAGTCGTCGACGTAATCGGCCTGCGCGACCTCGCGGCGATGAGCATCGGCTGCTTTTCGCTTGGCGTACTTTTCGGTCGACCGCTCGATTTCCAGTTCACCACGAATCCGATCGATGGTTTCTGTTGGCGCCCAGACTCCCTTGGAAAAAGTTCTTCGGCCTTTTTTTTCTTTCACGACCCAGTGCTCGCCGGCCGCTTTTACGCGACGTGTAAGGCCGGCATCGCCGGGCGGCAGCAATTTCCATCCGCCTGGTACGGTCAGAACTTCACCATTCGTCGTGCGAACGGTGTTCTCCGTTGGTCCGGGAGCGTAAGCGGGGTCGTTGGCCATCGTCCTTGAGGCGGGTTAGGAGGGCATTCCGAAGCTCGCATTCAAAACTGGAGCCGTGCATGGCAGTTCTGGAGAACTTCTAGATTCAAGCAAAGATACAAAAAGCGGATGGGGTGGGATTCGAACCCACGGTACGCGCAAACGTACGCCAGTTTTCAAGACTGGTGCATTCGACCACTCTGCCACCCATCCGTTTTGAATTTTTTCCGTTGCTTCCGGGACCAGCAACCGCCCCTTCGAACCATTCGACGTCCTACTCATACCCCGCCGGGCCGCCAGATGTCAACGCTGAGGTCAAAACCTACCACGCAAAGTATTAGGTGGTGGATCCGTTTTCCCTCGAGCAGAGAGTTTAGCGTTGCCTGAATCGTAAGGAAACCACATGTTGTGCGACGCCGGGTGGGATGTCTACTCCGCTGGGGTGAGGCGATCGCCATTCACTGGCTCGCCGAAAGCGGGGTTTCTTACCGATTGCAGGGGAGTTCCGAATCGAAGAGCGGGGTGTTGGAAAATTCGGTTTGTCTCCAAACTTCACGAGGATGTGATCCTCCGGGCTGTCGTAACAATCTCAGTAGCCGATTTCGAATCCCACGTTTCGCGTAGCAGATCGAGAAGCGAATGATTCGAGAGAGGGGGCAGGTTTTAGGGGGGATCGCTTCGTTGCCCGCGATATCTTACCGAGAGCCGCTGTTCACCTTCTCCGAGTCGCGAAATTTGTCGCCGTTTAGCCTCTGGTTTTTGTTCACCCATCTCCTCTTCGTTGCACCGCCGACAAAAAAGTGGCTCAGCGTTTGGGGGGGATCACTTTATTAGTTGACTTAAGTCGCCTAGTTTGCCGTTAGTCGCGATCCCCAGCACGGAGCCCTCGACGCGATCTCTACAGTGCTGAACTTACGAAATACGATCACTTTAAACTTATCGAGAGACCCATGATCCTCCGCCGCTCACGACGTTCTTTCTTCCAAGGCTTGGCGTTTCTCGTTCCGCTCTTATTCGTGGCGGGTTGTGGGACCGAGGAGAACACGGTTATCGCACCTTCCGGAAACCTACCGACCGCTCAAGAGACTGAGGAATACGAGCAAGAGGTCGCGGACATGATGTCCGAACGAGATTAAGCCCTGGCGGATTGCCTTGGCACCTGAGAAAGCCTTTCAGATTCCGTTCGTTATTTTCATTTACATCATGACCCTTTGGAGACATTCAAATGTTGATTCGTCGCCGTGACCGCGTGTCCGGCTTTACACTCGTTGAGCTCTTGGTAGTTATTGCGATTATTGGGGTGTTGGTCGGCCTGTTGTTGCCCGCCGTCCAAGCCGCTCGAGAAGCCGCCCGTCGGATGAGTTGCAGCAACAACTTCAAACAGATCGGTTTGGGGCTGCACAATTACCACTCGGCTTTCAAACGACTTCCCACGCAACTGGGCGGTACAGGAAACAACCTGCAAGGAAGCGACCGATATTTTTTGGCGTCGGATCGTACGAACAATCAGTCGCTAAGTTTTCTGGTTGGTCTTACGCCATACGTTGAGCAGCAGGCGCTGTGGGAGCAGATCAGCAATCCGAACACGACGGACCTGAACAACCCAGGTGTTCCTCGCGTTCCCGCTTGGCCTGCCATGGGACCGACTGTCACTGTGACAAATGCCCAGAACGCGTCTCCCCGAACCAGTGTTTACAACGATGGGTACCAGCCTTGGATGACTGAGGTACCAACATTCAGGTGTCCCAGTGACCCCGGGAACGGGCTGCCCGCGATGGGGCGAACGAACTACGCGGCTTGCTTGGGCGATGCCAATCGCTTTCATGACGCCGGCCCGCTTTCAAGTCGGCTCGTCTTGAATGCTTATCGGTCGCGTGAGATCCGAGCGAGCGGTCGCGGTGTTTTTGTCGCTCGCACAGAAGTACGTTTCCGAGATATCTTGGACGGATTGTCGAACACCGTCATGGGTGGTGAAATCACGACAGATTTGGGTGACCGCGATGTTCGAAATCGGATGAACGAGCGTGTTGGAACGACCGAAATCCAAAATAACCCAATCGCGTGCCGAGATGACATCGATCCCGAACGCCCCCGTAACTGGTTGGGCGACGTTAATCTGCGCTCGCTTGATAGTGAAGGTCGTGGATTTCGTTGGGCAAACGGCAACGGCAATTTCACTTCGATCAATACGATCCTGCCACCTAACAGCGAACTATGCGTTCGTTTCGGACCGACCGGATTTGGGGTCCTGCCACCAAGCAGTCAGCACCAAGGCGGTTGCCATGTCTTGATGGCCGACGGCGCAGTGGTCTTCCTGACCGACTCGATCGAGGCGGGGGATTCGACCAATGGGACGGTGATCCGAAGTGGTACCGGTAATCGCGCACCCGGGAGTAAAAGCCCATTCGGTTTGTGGGGCGCACTCGGCACGAAGGCCAGCAAGGAAACGATCGAGGAACAACTCAACCAGTAACACTGGTGGAAATGGTCCAAACACTTCGCTCAATCCCATGGGAACAAGCTTCAAGAAGAACTTGTTGTGTCATGTGGTTGAGCAAGTGGTCGATTGCATTTTTGGGCAGCTCGCGGCGTTGTTCGCGATGCTGCCGGTCAAGGTTGCGGATTCCGCTTGGCTCGACTTGGCTTTGGGCTTTCGGCCGGGTCAGTTCGGAAATGTGGCTTGGGAATCGGAGCGGCGGAACGCGTGCCCGAATCCATGTCCCCTAAATATTCTTCCCGCACCTTCGGATGATTTTTGACTTTGTCGGGTGTGCCGACGGTCAAGACTTGGCCCTGATAGATCACGTAGCAGCGATCGACGGTGTCCAAGATTTCTCGGGCAGCGTGATCGGTGATCAGTACGCTAATGCCGCTTTCCCGCAGTTGTTGGATGACGCCCTGAATCGACTGCACCGTCACAGGGTCAATTCCCGCAAACGGCTCGTCGAGCATGATGATTTTGGGATCAGAGACCAAGCATCGTGCAATCTCCAAGCGGCGTCGCTCTCCACCGCTCAACCCGCCGGCGCGACTTTTGCGGATGTGGGTGATGTTGAACTCTTCCAGAAGCTGGTCGGTCCGTTCATTACGGGCGGCTCGATCCAATCCCAGCAGTTCAAGCAACGAAGAAATGTTTTGCTCGACTGTCAATTTTCTGAACACGCTTGGTTCTTGGGGCAGGTATCCCATGTGGCCATCGCGTGCTCGACGAAACATGGGCCAATTGGTGACGTCGCGGCCGTCCAGGTAAACGCGGCCGCGGTCGGGTTCGATCATGCCGCACATGATTCGAAAACTGGTCGATTTTCCCGCCCCGTTGGGACCGAGCAGTCCCACGATTTCACCTTCGTCTACATGCAGGTTGACGCCATCGACCACGCGGCGGCGACCGTAGGTCTTCTGTAGGTCGACCGCCTCCAGGATAGATCTCGATTCGGTCTCATCAACCTGTTGAGTTTCGTTAGCCAATTGTTGGGATTCCATTCCGCCGGCTCCTCGGTTGCTAACGAATCAACTTGATTCGTTTGAAGTTAGGTATGAAGGGGACGGGAGAGTTCCAGGAGTGCGGCCAGAAGACAACTAATGCCTTACCAACTAGCAGTTCTCTCGGCACATATGATCGGTCGAACCACTTCCAGGCATCCCGATTGGCATCGCCTGGCATCTGAATCCGTGTTTTGGTTCCAGCCCAGCACCGCGCATCCAAGCTTTCAGGACTGTTGTCTCCCATTGGAAAAAACTGATCCTCTTCCAATTCAAAGCTGACTTGTTGACGCGTCTGCCAGCCGACGAATTCAGCCCAAAGATTTGGCTGCCCAAATACGTCTTGGATCGCCTTGTGAGAAACACTTGCTCCGGTGATTTGCCACAACTGATTCATGTCGTAGTCATAGATGCCGGCATTACTGTCGCGAGTTGCGATGTAATATTTGTCGCGATCGATACGCAAGTTTCGTATCGTTCCGTTGCCACCACGGATACCGATGGCGACCGGTGCGGCATCCAGGGGATGGCTGGCTAAAAATTGTGGGTAATTCTCATCGATGGTTCGGAATTGTGTCGCATCGAAAGTAGTCGGGCGATCGAATTCAACGATGTCGCCATCGACCCAAAGTAGTAATTGGTCGTCGCAGTTGCTGAAGCGGATGGAGTGCCGGTTGCCCGCCAGGATTCCTGATTGAGCTGTCGGCTGTTCACCGTCAGAATCGTTGAAACTGCGGGGTTCAATGTCGTCGATGCTTAGCGTTGCTTGACCGTTGGATAAGTCGATTCGGCAGCGGTACTTTACACCTGCCTCAATCAGTTCAAGAATCATCTCGTTGGCGTCTGCGGATGTTTCTACATCGGATTCGAAAATCAGATCACCGACCCAGTGCATGCCGTCGCGTCCGATTCTTTGACGATTGTGATCTTGCCCACCCCAGGCGGCGCCGTTGAACTGTTCGGGGCCACCGCCCGATTGATATGTATTGTTGAATTTTCCTGCTGAAAAACCACCATTGAACATCCGTTCGAGACCGGTTCCCTCAAGAGCCGATGGTCGTCTCTCGTAAATGTATGACGCAGGTACTTGAATGTAGGAGTCGTAGGCGTAGAAGTCGGTGATCGCGCGGCTTGAATAAGGGTCGACTGCCGCCAAGGAGCCACCTTCGTCAGCGATTGCCCAGTCTTCGTCGCTCGCCCAACGATGGTAATAACGCAGCCATTCAAAGCGGTCCTTGTCCGCACCCTCGATCGTCGCAACCAGCCCATCGGTGGATCGTTCGATTTTCCAAGAGTCGGTTGGCGGTGCCGAAGCTTTTTCGCTCCACGGTTGCCAGTGGCTCGGGTAGTCGGCGTCAATCAACGCCTGGCTTTGGCGGTCTGAATTGTGAACCAATTGGCTCATCGCCAGCAGTTTGCGTGGCGGTTTGCGTAGAATCACATCTCGATCGATTGTCCCCGTCGGTCGCGCGTAAACATCGCCATGCCGAATCGTGAGTGTTTCGTTCGGTAAGCCGACCAGACGCTTGATGTAGTTTTGTTTTGGATTGCCTGGGTATTTGAAGACGATCACGTCCCAGCGTTCCGGGTCGTTCAGCGCGTACTTGAATTTGCTGACCAGGATTCGATCGCCATTGAACGTGGCATGATTGGAATCTTCTTTCAGGTCGAGCGAGTTGATGGCTCGACAGTTCGGGCAGACGCCTCCGACGACCACGAGATTGGTTTCCGAGCCACTCCGTTCTCGGCTCGCCCCAACTTGAAACTGAGTTTGGCAACGCTGGCACTCGATGTCTTTGTGAGCCCCCATTAAAGCGGGGGCCATCGAGCCGGTGGGAATGACGAATGCCTCGGCCAAAAAAGCCCTGAACAATAAGGCCAGAATGAATGCGACCACGAAAGCCTCGACGGTCTCTCGCTGAGCCGCGACACGAAAACGCTCCGCCCGAGCCTCCGCTGGGTCTTGATCGCTCTCTTTGCTGGCCGTTTTTTTGGCAGTGCTGGGTGTGTTTTTTGCTGTCTTGTTCTTTGCCATGGTGGCATCCTAGCGATTCCGGGAGAGCTGCGAAACTTCACTATTCGCCATTCACTCAATTGCCTTGGTTGTTTGGGGGCAATGGGTGCTTCATCGTATGGCATCTCGCACTTTGTATTTACTCGTCAAATCGTGTTTTTGATCGTCCCAAAGCCTGATTTAGGCGACATTGATCCGATCCAGGGGCACTCCGGTCCGATCCAGGGGACTCTGCCCAGTTTCACAACCATGGCGTCAACGCCCCTCTTTCGCCTCGACTGAGGGGGCATCGCCCCGCCGAGTCCTGGGAATTCTCGCTCGATGACGTTTTCGCTGTGCGGCGGGTTGGGGATAGTTCGCGATTCGTGGCGAATTCTCGGCGAACCGCGGGAGGTTGGTTTTTTGAGGCTGGCAAGTCGTGATTGAATTCCGCAGCCGAATTCTGGTAAGGTTGGGCACCAAGAATACGGGGGCAAATCGCATGATTGGGGCATCAGGCGAATCATCTATCGGTACGCTTTCAGCGACCGGAGCGGATTCATCCAAGACGACGCGTACATCTTCTGGAACGCATTCAAGTACGAGGGAGGTCTTTGAAACCCTCCAGTTGGCCATGTTGCCGGGCATTGGTCCGCGAATCATGACCCTGTTGATGGAACGATTCGGCACGGCAGGCAAAGTGCTACGAGCCGGTTCGGATCAGTTGGCTGAAGTGTCAGGCGTCGGCAAGAAACTGATTCACGTGATCCAAACGGCACACCACTTTGTGGATCCATTGCAGCTGATGAAGTGGTGCCACGAACACGATACTTCAATCTTGCTGCGTTCGGCCGATTCGTATCCGCCGCTGTTGCGGGAGATCGCCGATCCGCCGCCATTGATGTTCATGCAAGGTGACCTGCTGCCGGCCGATCAATTAGCCGTTGCAATCGTGGGCACGCGTCACGCCACGGTTTATGGGTTGAAGCAAGCGGAGCACTTCGCCTTCATGCTGGCGAAGTCAGGAGTCACAGTGGTCAGCGGTCTGGCACGCGGTATCGATGCCGCAGCCCACCAAGGAGCGCTGCATGGCGGAGGCCGCACGATTGCTGTCCTTGGTGGAGGCTTGGGCCAAATCTATCCAAGAGAACATTGTGACTTGGCGCAACGCATTACCGCCCAAGGAGCAGTGATGAGCGAGTACGCGCCCGAAGCGAAGCCACGAGGTGGAATGTTTCCGCAACGCAATCGATTGATCTCCGGATTGTCGATGGCTGTGTTGGTGGTCGAAGCGCCCCAGCGAAGCGGTGCGCTGATTACCGCGCGATTGGCGACCGAGCAGAACCGAGAGGTCCTCGCGATCCCTGGACCGATCAATAGTCGCGTATCACGAGGTTGTAATTTACTGATTCGTGATGGCGCCAAGTTGGTGCAAAGTATTGATGATGTGTTGGAGGAGATCGGCCCTTTGCAACATCCGGTCTTCGCGGCCGATGGTCGTTCGGTTCGCAGTGGCGTTGAATTGACGCTCAACGACGTGGAGCGATTGGTTCTCGATGCAATCGAGTCAACACCTGTTCCGGTTGACCATGTCATCACCACCGTTGATCTGGCAGCGGCAAGGATCCTCGCCGCCCTGACCGTGCTGGAAGTCAAGCGGTTGGTCCGCCGCGAAGGGGGCCGCGTGCAACGGATCGGTTGAACCAATCCGGACCTGAACCACGCAGGGCCGTGAGTCGCCGCCGGAGTGTTGCGAGCGGTTGTCCGGTCTGGTTCGGTTCTGCGGTGTATTATCACGTAGAAAACCTTGTGCAATCCTTCACAATGTTGAGATTGGCAACCTTGTTCTTTTTTAAGGTGAAACACTTCCCCCTTGAGGGTTCGTGGCGTAGAATGGAGTGCAAGCGTCGAGGGAGTGAATTTTCGGCTCGGTTGTCCGCTCCCGCAGCGCATTGCACCCTGTGCCCCCGCTGGCTTTGAACCGCCCCGAGCGGTTTTCGCTAGGCGGTTTTCGCCGGGCGGTTTTGCATGGCCCTCAACGGTTTTCGTCGGCTGGCTTTGAAAGGCTCCGAACAGCTTTCGAGCGTGGTGTTGTCTGGCCGCGGATGGTGCAGGGAGCTTCTCTTTTATTTTCAGTCATTTGGCTGGCCCGAGCCGACAGCCCTGCGATCGGCAATCGTGCTCCGTTGCTTGGAGCTGGTTTGTCGTTCGAAACAGGATGCGGACGCTTCTGAGCGTAGGAGAATCCGCTTTCGATGGATCGTCTTCGAAGGTCAGGAGAGTGACGATGGGTTTTCTTCTCGATGGACGAAATAAGCCACTGCATCCGCCGCAGTCCGACCAAGCTGATGTCGAGGTTCCGGTGGTTAATTTAGACGTCAATCTGAAGCCGACCAATTCTGGTCTCGCCAACCGGTGTGAAGTGGTGCAGGTGGCTGGTGTGGGCATCCCAGACTTGACCGACGCGGGGGCGGAGGGAACTGATTTAAGAATTGATTCGTCCCGACATGCGGTTCACGGTCTGCCCACTTATCGAAGCATCCCTGCCTTCGGTGTTCTGCAGCACGCTGCGGAACAATTGCCCGATCATCCGGCGGTGATTTACGGTGACCAGTCTTGGACCTACTCACAGCTCAATCAGGAAACGATTCGGGCCGCGGCGATGTTGCAGGGGTTGGGGGTGTGCCCTGGCGATCGAGTCGGAATTCTGTTGCCCAACGTTCCCGAATACATCATTGCTGCGAATGCTATCTGGCGTGCTGGCGGTGTCGCGGTGGCGATTAGTCCGTTGATGGTCGCCGAAGAGGTCCAGCGTTTGTTGGAAACAACCAATTGTCGCTACGTGGTCAGCTTGGACATGTTGTCCCATTTGATCAATGAAGATCAGCGATTGGACGTCACCACACTTTTAGTCTCGATTCGCGAACACTTACCATCGCTGCACCAGCTTGGATACCTGTGGGCACGCCGCAGTCGGACTGGACACTGGACGCTACCCACGACAACCCGGTGTCGATGGTTTTGGGAGGAGATTCATCAGACCGATCGAAGTTGGCAACCAATCTCAATTGCTCCGGCCACGGATCCCGCCTACATCTTGCCAACCGGTGGGACGACAGGGGTTCCCAAAGCGGTCACGCTTAGTCACACCAACTTGGTTGCCAATGCATGGCAGCAGTATCGCTGGACCGATGAGCGTTTTGGCCAAGACAAAATGTTGGCCGTGCTGCCTTTCTTTCACAGCTACGGCATGTCGGCAACGGTGATGGGTGGGGCAGCGATGGGCGCGACGCTGGTTCTGCATCATCGTTTCAATACTCGGCAAGTCATTCGCTTGTTGGAGGATCATTGCCCGACGGTATTTCACGCAGTGCCGGCGATGTTGATCGCAATGAATGAGCGATTTCAGACCCATCCACCACAGGTCAACGGTTTGCGTTGGGTCATCTCTGGCGGCGCGCCGTTGGAAGCAACCGTGGGGAGTGAATTTGCGAAGCACACCGGTGCTTTGGTGGTCGAAGGTTACGGGTTAAGCGAATCATCACCGGTCACCCATGTCGGCAACTTGTTTGCCGTACCACGTTACGGGACGATTGGTTTGCCACTACCCCATACGCAGTGCCGGATCGTCGATGCGACTGGCACCGTCAATGACGAATTGCCCTCCGGCGAAGTGGGCGAACTGGTGATCCGTGGTCCACAAGTCATGTTGGGCTACTGGAATGATTCAGATGCGACTCGGCAAGCTGTCGACCGGGGCTGGTTACACACAGGTGACTTAGCCGTGGAAACCGCTGATGGGTATTTCTGCATCGTGGGACGCAAAAAAGATCTGATCATTACCTCTGGTTTCAATGTCTATCCGAAAGAGGTTGAAGCGGTCTTACGAGACGCTGACGGTGTCGCGGATGCGGCGGTGGTTTCGCATGCGGATCCACGGCGTGGCGAGGTGGTCAAAGCGTTTGTGGTGATGAAGCCCAAGGCGACCTTCAGCGTTGATTCCTTGAAGCTTCACTGTCTGAAGCATCTGTCCAAATACAAGCAGCCAAAGATTTACGAGCAGTGTGATGACTTGCCTCGCAACTTTCTAGGAAAAGTCATTCGCCGCCAATTGCGTGAACCCGAAGTCGCCGCAACGATCTCGCCCGAAAAGGAGGCAGCAGAATGAGTCTTATTCAACCAATCGCAGTAGTGGCCGGGGCGCGGACGCCGTTCTGCAAAGCGTTTTCCGGCATGAGCGATGTTTCCGCTGTCGAACTCGGGCGAGTTGCCTTCGCTGAGGTCTTGCGCCGTAGTAACTTGCCGGCTGACGGAATTGACGAGGTCGTGTTCGGGAATGTGGCTGGACCGCCCGATGCGGCCAACATCGCGCGAGTGATTGCATTAAAAGCAGGTGTGCCGATCGATCGTGTTGCCCACACAGTCAATCGTAATTGCGCGTCGGGAATGGAATCCATCTTGGCGTCGTGGCAGGCGATCGCGGCTGGGCGCGCTGATGTGGTGGTGGCCGGTGGCACGGAATCGATGTCGAACATCCCGTTGCTATTGAATCGTGGAGCAACTGAAATCTGGACACGCCTCGGGCGGGCGAAAACGATGGGGCAGCGTTTGACGGCGTTGGCGTCTTTTCGCCCCCGGCATTTCAAGCCGGTGGTCGGTATCGAGTTAGGGCTTACCGATCCAGTCTGTGGGATGAGCATGGGCGAAACTGCCGAAGTGCTGGCAAAAGAGTTTGCGATTACCCGCCAACAGCAGGATCAGTTTGCCCTGGAAAGTCATCAGAAGGCCGAAGCTGCTCAAGCCGAGTGTTTTTTGTCGGGCGAGATCGCCATCGTCGAATCGGGCGACGGAAAAAACATCGAACGTGACAACGGAATTCGCCACGGCCAGTCGCTCGAACAACTGGCCAAGCTGCGACCCATCTTTGATCGCCAAGGCACGGTCACCGCTGGTAATAGTTGTCAAATCTCCGACGGGGCGGCGGCAGTCGTGTTGATGGATGCCAAGCGGGCCGAACGTTTGCCAACACCACCGGTCGGTTTCATTACTGATTATGCGGTGGCCGGATGCGATCCGCAGCGAATGGGACTGGGGCCAGTCTATGCAACCGCGAAACTGCTCCAAAAAACCGGATTGAAAATTTCGGATTTTGATTTGATCGAAATCAATGAGGCGTTTGCTGCTCAGGTCATTGCTTGTCAACTCGCGATGGCGTCAAAACAGTTTGCGGAGACCGAATTGGGCGTCTCGGAGCCGGTCGGCGAAATCGATCCGGAACGCCTCAACCCACACGGTGGTGCGATAGCGATTGGGCATCCGGTGGGAACAACCGGAACACGTTTAGTGATCACATTGCTGAGATCACTACGTGCCAAGCGAATGCGGCGCGGCTTGGCCACCTTGTGTGTTGGTGGAGGACAAGGCGTTGCGATGGTAGTGGAGACAACGATCCAAGGAGAAGCAGAATGAGTTCGTACAACAATTTTCAAGTGAGTCATGACAGCCGCGGGATCACAACGGTTTCGTTGGACGTCCCCGGTCGACCGATGAATGTGCTCACCGCCGAGGTCTTGTCCGAGTTGGAACAGATCGTTCATGACTTGGAAAACACAGACAACGTGAAGTTGGTCTTATTTCAAAGTGAAAAGGAGAGTGGGTTTTTGTCTGGAGCGGACGTCGAATCGCTGCAGAGCTTTTGCTCTGGGGCAGAGGCGGTTCTCGCGATTGAATCTGGGCAAACATTGTTTCAACGTATTGAATGGTTGCCGATGCCAACGGTGGCCGTGATTCATGGTCCCTGCTTGGGAGGTGGCCTGGAGCTGGCCTTGGCATGCCAATATCGCGTCGCTCGGGATAACAGTTCGACGAAAATTGGGTTGCCTGAAATCAAACTGGGTTTGATCCCTGGCTGGGGAGGTACTCAACGATTGCCAAAGCAAGTCGGACTTTCGAATGCGATGTCGATGATCCTAACGGGCAAACACTTGAGCGCTCATCAATCCCTGCAGATGGGATTAGTGCATCGTTCGATCTCACCGGAAGATTGGCAGCTCGGTTTGCAGCAATTTGTCGACGATGTCTTGGCTGGTCGAGTCGAGGATCCACAAACGAGGCGGCCGAAGTGGCGTCGCATGATGGAATCGACGCGCCTCGGTCAGCGGATGGCATTTCGGATGGCATCCGAATCAATTGCCCGTAAGAGCAGGCACTACCCTGCTCTGTCAGCGGCGATCAATGCAATACGCAAGGGAAT
>JAQWPZ010000229.1 GCA_029245125.1 Rubripirellula sp. | reverse complement strand
ATCCTGATGGCTCAGGCGGAGCCATCAAGTACACCCCAGAGGATTCGAACCTCTAACCTTCGGTTCCGTAGACCGATGCTCTATCCAGTTGAGCTAGGGGTGCCCGTGGGTTTGAGGGTGCAGGCACAGCGTCGATCGCGTTTCCGCTCACCGATGTACAGCCCTCCAAACTTCCGACATCGAAATTCTAGGGATACGATTCCTCGTTGCCAAGCCGCCGTGGCAAAACATCCTGAAACTGGAGTTTTTGCCCGTTCGAAACTAGCGATCGCACCGAATGGTTCGCAAACAACGCCTGAACGACTCCGCGAATCTGTAGTGAATCACCACTCATTTGAAGGCAACAAATGTGCCCTGGCTGGCCTGCTCCGATGACCAAGCCCACAAGTACGGGTGATCGAAGATCCCATTGAACCTCAAGCGTGTCTTCGCCCGAGCCTGGCGGCCCGGCAAGTTGATCGATCTTCCAGATCCCAAACCCAAGCACCAGCCAAACCCAAGCAACGCCCCAGCCCCTCGTTCGGGCCAGACAGACCGCATTGGCGTTACGCGATCGAACCAGCTGCTCACTGCCCGCGTTGCGATCGGCAGGAGAATCAGATGCCTTCCCGGTGCGTATAATCTGAATCGCTGGGGAAATTTGCGTTCAGGCAACTGTATTTTACCGGCTCACCCCCGGTTGCCTGCTTTTGTGAGTGAGGACCACTGCTGCTCAGAAAACTCGCGTCAATGAGCGTGGCCGTTCCGAGCCACTCAAGAGGTGCGGCATGGTGCGTACGCGGGAGCTCAACCAAGTGTGCTCGGTGAGCAGCTTTCGTTACTTTCCAACCTGCCTTTGCGACTCGTGATTTCGCCACTTGATTCGTGAATTTCCTCTGATAACATTCGTAGAAGTGGGCCACGGACGAGCCATTCGCCGCTGTCCGCTACTGGCCACTTCTTTGCCGACTCTGGCAATAAGGGATGAAATGCCGCAGTTTCCTGTGGTGTCTGTGTATCCCGTCGCGATCGCCACCGCAGTTTGATTTGTTTCATTAACTGGAGGTGAACTGGTGGAAAAAAGATCATTGGCTGAGCCCTACAAAATCAAGATGGTTGAACTCATCAAGATGACCACTGAAGAAGAGCGGAAAGCCGCGATTCTTGAAGCTGGCTACAACACATTCCTACTGAAGTCAGAAGACGTCTATATCGATTTACTGACAGACTCTGGCGTGGGTGCCATGAGTGATCGACAGTGGGCAGGCATCATGGTGGGCGACGAAGCCTATGCAGGAAGCCGTAACTTTTATCACCTGCAACAAACCGTCAAGGATTATTACAGCTATCAGTACACGGTGCCCACTCACCAAGGGCGCGGTGCGGAAAACATCCTCAGTCAATTGCTGATCAAAGACGGTGACTGTGTTCCTGGCAACATGTACTTCACCACGACTCGCCTGCATCAAGAATTGGCGGGGGGCACTTTTGTTGATGTCATCATTGACGAGGCGCATGACCCTGATTCGACACATCCTTTCAAGGGAAATGTTGACATTGGCAAGCTTGACGCATTGGTGAAAGAGGTGGGCGCAGATCGCATTCCCTACGTGTGCATCGCGACCTGTGTGAACATGGCCGGTGGCCAGCCGATTTCCATGGCGAATCTGCGTGAGCTGCGTGGCTGGTGTGATCAGCATGGAATCCTGATCGTTCACGACATGACACGGGTTGCAGAAAATGCCTACTTCATTCAACAGCGAGAAGCTGGCTATGAGACGGCTTCGGTTCGGGAGATTGTGCATGAGATCTGTGGACTTACCGATGCCGCAACCATGTCTTCCAAGAAAGATGCCATGGTCAACATTGGCGGCTTCTTGGCGATGAACGACGAAAAACTTTATGAGCGGGCCTGTGAATTAGTGGTCGTGTACGAAGGCCTGCACACCTACGGTGGAATGGCAGGTCGAGACATGGAGGCGTTGGCGATCGGGATCACCGAAAGCGTGCAGGACAATCACATGCAGGCACGCGTCGGACAGATCGAGTATCTGTGGCAAGCGTTGGAGACTGCAGGTGTCCCCCTGGTCAAACCCTGCGGTGGGCATGCGGTCTTCCTGGATGCTCGAGCGATTCTGCCCCACCTGAAGCAGGAACAATTTCCCGCTCAAGCTTTGGCGGCTGCTCTGTACGTTGAATCGGGAATCCGGGCGATGGAGCGAGGAGCGGTTTCAGCTGGCCGTGATTCAAAAACCGGTCACAATCGCCTGCCAAAGCTCGAACTTGTGCGGCTGACTATTCCGCGCCGTGTTTACACCCAAGCGCACATGGATGTGACCGCCGAGAGTGTCGTGCGGGTGATGAATCGAGCGAGTGAAGTGCGAGGACTGCGGTTCACCTATGAGCCGAGCATGCTCCGGTTCTTCCAAGGGCGGTTTGAAGAATGCGATGACTGAGGCCATTCACTGAAGTAATCAGCCCCGCACCGAGGCGTTTCCCAGCAAGTCAGATTGAAGGCAGATGATCGTCACCGAGTAAAGCCGCGACGATCGTGTTTTCTAATCGAGCAATCTCATCAAGCACTCTGATCAAACGCAGTGCCAGGGTTGCAGCTGGGTTGGTGGCGGGGAGAGAATTTGAACCTCTTACCTTCGTCCCGTGGGGCGATGCTCGCCCCAATTGAGCCAAGCTTAGGCCGTTGAGGTGAGACTCTCGACACAGCTGGGCTGGCTGCCAAATCCGGGCAGAATCAGGGATAGAGACCGGAAATCTGGCGTGAAACTCGGCATTTTGCGATCTCCTCTTGTCTTCACCCCGCTTGGTTGACTATCGACAGCCTGGAATGTTCCTCCAAGTCGCCTAGCAAAGGAATTGCGGGAGATGCGTCGATTCGAAGCTGACCGACAAACTCGGTCCCTGCCCCTCACCCTCGCCAGCATTGTCTACTTGATGCCGCTCGGCCTCGGGATGCTAATCGCCTGCCCGTCTGGCTCTGCCCAAACGCCGGCCGCCCCGATCGCCAAGATCGCCAGTAGCCAAACCCCCGTTGCGGCAACTCAGGACGACTTGGCCCTGGAACCGTACCCGGTCTATGTCGCCCACGACAAAATGTACGCGAGATGCGGCCCCTCGGAGGAATATTATCGCACCGACCCGCTGAGACTCGGCCAACAACTGGACGTCTATGCCGAAACAGAAAATGGCTGGCTTGGTATCCGCCCGCCCGTCGACAGTTTTTGCTGGATTCCCGCAGACACCGCGCAGCTTGATACCAACCAGGAAACCGGAACGATCCTTGAGGATCGCACCGTCGCCTGGATTGGCACTCACCTCGGCCGAGCGCGCAGCTACCGATGGCAAGTTCAATTAGCCAAGGGTGAACCGATCACCGTCGTCGGACGCAGCGAGCGAGAAGGTCCCGATGGCCCACAATTGTGGTTCCGCATCGTTCCCCCATCAGGCGAGTACCGCTGGATTCATCGAACTCAGATCGTTTTCAGCAGCGAAGAATTAGTTGAGCGTTTGAAAACGGAGGCGGAGGAGAAAGCCAAACAATCACCGCCACCCAAACAACCGACCGTGGCAGCCTCACTCCGCCGCCAGCCCACGCAATCAGACAGCCAAGCAGCAGCCGAATCCGACACGTTCGCTGAATCGACGAGGGCAACTGAATCGAGCAAGCAGGCTCGCTCTGTCCTGGCATCTTCGAGCCCGATTGGCAGCGGCTTGAAACCCGACTTGAAAACGGACGGGCAACCGCAAACCGTTGTTGAAGCGATCCAACAATCTGGTTTGCTGGCTTCACTCGAATTCCTCGGCCAACCCCGTCTGCTGGAAATCGGCAGTACACCCGTTGCACCGCAGCCACCGACAACGGCTGACGACAACAACTGGGTAACTGGCCCCCGACCCGCCAATCAGCAAATTGCCAATCAGCAACTGGGGAATCAGCGAACCACAAATCGAGGGACCGTTAACACACTTCCTGCGGCGAACACCCCGATTGCGAATACGGCGTCGCCTGCAAGCGTTTTCCCAACCAATCCCATCGCAAGCAATTCAGTTCCCGGTATGTCTGGCAATGGCATCCCCATTGCTGGCCTGAACCGAGTTGCCAACGCTTCACCGAATGCCAATATCATTACCAGCAACGACTGGTCAGCGACACGCACCAGCAGCCTCGGGACGGTGATGCAGGTCTCGAACGAACAAACGGTTCCGATCAAACAAACCATCGTGCCAGCTCATCGGATTGCACAAATTGAATCAGAGGTTCAGTACGCCGATTTTGATCAGCTGAGCTTAGTCTTTTCACGACTGATCGCAGCACAAGCAACGGCCGCCGAAATCGAACCTGTGGAACGCGCCGCACTCCAGCTAGCCACCTCGGCTCCCGATGTCGTTATCGCTGGACGCGCTCGCCTGCTGGCCGAACGCGCCCAGCAATACAGCCGTGTCGCAACACGACGAGATGGCGCGTCGGTGATCCGCAGTCACGTCCCACTCGACAATGCACCAGCAAATTACAACGCACCAAACCCATCCAATTCACGGATGCCGGTCGGAGCCGCGCAGCGGGCAAATCCGGGTCAACCAGTGAACCCGAATCAGGCCCAAACTGCTAGCCAAAGTGGTTACTTAGTTCAGGTTTACTCAGCACGTCGTGGCAGTCCTCCGTTTGCGTTGACGGACGACACCGGCCGCACCATCGCCTACGCCAGTCCTTTGCCAGGAGTGAATTTGAGGGTGCACTTAAACAGCCAAGTTACCCTCACCGGCAAACCTAATTTCCTGGCCGGGTTGAACACACCTCACCTGTACGTCTCCGAAGCGGTGCGGACCCCCGAACGCTAAATCCTGGAAGTTTGGCACGCTAAACCCTGGAGTTTGGCACGCTAAATCCTGGGAGTTGGAACGCTAAAAGCTAGCGACGAAAATGCGAATACTTGGTGTTGCGGATGCTAATACCTGGTGATGAATACGCAGGTGCCGGGTGATAAAAACGCGGAAGCGGCCGTCGAAGATCCTCGAACGGGTCAGCGGCAACGCGAAGATTTGGCGGTTAATCGCAACCTAAGGGCGTAGAAATCGGCGAATCGAAGAGGCGAGTGCCTCCTAGCTGGTGACAGCGGTTTGGTCGTGTTAATCTTGTGACATGACTGATGACATTTTGAAACAACGAAGGCTCCGCCTCCGCAACATTGTGGTGATGGCGTTTGCCGATGGTTCGCTCGGCGAACGCGAAGTAAACCTCGTCGCTGATCGTTGCGCCGAGCTTGGCCTCGACGATTACGACCTGCGTAAAGCCGTCGAGTTCGGACTCGACGATAACGCGGTCATTGAACTTCCCAATGATGCGAGTCAGCGCGAAGAGCTGCTGGAAGATCTGATCCGCATGATGGCGGCTGATGGCCATTTGGATGAAAGCGAGAAACGTCTGTTCGCGTTGGTCGCGGTCAAGATGTCGATGACGGCCGCGGATGTGGAACGGCTGATCGACCAAGTCATGGATCGCTAATCCGCGAACCGGCATCGATCAATGAACCGCCAACAGCGGAGTTTTTCACTTGGCTCGCCTGCTTATCACATCGGGACCGACCCGGCAGTACCTTGACCCGGTTCGCTATCTCACCAATGCATCGAGTGGGCGGATGGGTGCTGCATTGGCGGCCGCAGCGATTGAGGCAGGCCATCAAGTCGTTGTGATCAGCGGCCCCGTCTCGATCGATTATCCTGGCGAAGCGGAATTGATCCCGGTGGTGACAACCGATGAAATGCTGGCGGCCGCCGTGAAAACCTTTCAGCACTGCGATGGAATGATCGGCGCGGCGGCCCCCTGTGATTACATGCCCCGCTTGGTGCAGACCCAGAAGATCTCCAAGACAGGTAAACCACTGACAATTGAATTGATCGAAACCGCCGATGTCGTAGCAACGCTTGGTCAGAGCAAACGCGACGACCAATGGGTCGTCGGCTTTGCGCTTGAAAGCGAAGATCAACACTTTCGCGCGATCGTCAAACTGGAACGTAAACACTGTGACCTGATGGTCAGCAACGGCCCCAGTGCGATCGACGCTGACCGCAATGAAATCGAACTATTGGATTCCAGTGGCGAAATCCTGGCAAAGATGGAAGGGCCAAAAGCAGAAGTGGCACGCGGCATCTTGCAGCAGATCGACCAACGCTTGATCAGGTAGTCCCAACCAACTTGGCGTAGCAGGCTGAGCCTGCCGCTTGATCCCGAGTTGCCTGCCGCGATAAGCACGCCCAGTACCAGCCAGGAATCGCCCCTTGCTGCTTGCCTTCTATCGCAGCACTGGTCATCGCAGCACTGGTCATCGCAGCACAGTGTTTGGCTTTCTAGCCCATCGCTCGATCATTCACGCAGGTGCAGTGGTTCACCGCTTGAGTTAGTCGACCGACAACTGGCCAACACAATCGCGTACGGAGCTGGCACCAATTTCAGCCAACGCGGCTGGCAATTGATCAATCAAGCGGGTCGAGATGGTTGGGTCGTAGTAGTTGGCCGTACCGATTTGCACGGCGCTGGCACCGGTCACGAGGAACTGCATCACGTCGTCAATATTGGCGATCCCACCGATGCCGATGATCGGAATGTCAACGGCGCGGGCGACTTGATGCACACATCGCAACGCGATCGGTTTGATGGCGGGACCACTAAGCCCTCCCATTCCATTGCCGAGCATTGGCTTACGGCGTTTCCAATCAACGGCGATGCCCAGAACAGTGTTGATCAAACAAACCGCATCGGCACCACCATCCGCTGCACCTTTGGCAATTTCATCAATGCGAGTCACGTTAGGCGTCAGCTTTGCCACGATGGGACAGTTCGCCCGCTCGCGGGTTTCGGCGACGACTTGGCGGCACGATTCGGCATTGGTCCCGAAGTCGATTCCGCCACTAACATTCGGGCATGACAAATTCAGTT
>JAQWPZ010000226.1 GCA_029245125.1 Rubripirellula sp. | reverse complement strand
CCGCCGGCGTCCCTTCGCGCAGCATTCTGGCAATGCTGTTGGCATTCCTGCCACGAATCCTGAGAGCAAATCCAGGCCGCGTCGCCCCCGGAATTGCTCCACCACCAACCGGTGAATCGCAGGGAACCACGTCAAGGCAGTTTTGATCCGGCAACCGCTGTTTCAATTCTTCGCATCGCTCGTGCAGCCCTTGAGGATCGGCGGCCAGCATTCTGAGCACTGGCAATTCAACCATTGCCCGACCTGCCAAGTGAATCTCCACCGTCGCTTCTAACGCCGCAAGCGTCAACTTATCGACTCGCATTGCTCGCATCATCGGACTCGTGCGAATCGGGTCGATCCAACGCTTGCGTCCGACGATCATGCCACATTGAGGTCCGCCAAACAGCTTGTCGCCACTAAACAGCGTCAGTTCAGTTCCGCAAGCAACGCTTGCCGGAACGGTCGGTTCGTCCAGCCCAAGCGATGCCAGATCAGTGATGCAGCCGCTTCCTAAATCGTCGATCACCGGCACGTTGCTCGGACGATCCAAAGCGGCCATTTCATCGACCGTCGGCTCGGTCACAAATCCACTCTGCTGGAAATTGCTGCGATGCACCCGAATCACCGCCCCGGTCTGCTCGCCCATCGCCGATTCATAATCTCGCAGGTAGGTGCGATTGGTGGTTCCCACTTCACGAAGCTTGACGCCCGAGGCAACAAACACATCTGGCAGACGAAACCCGCCGCCAATTTCCACCAACTGTCCGCGAGAGACGATGACCTCTTTTCCAAACGCGGTCGCCTGCAGCACGAGCATTGTGGCCGCAGCGCAGTTGTTGACGATCACAGCGTCCTCAGCGCCGACCAATTGCGCGAGCATTCGTGCCACCCGCGCGCCACGTTTGCTTCGGCGACCCGATTCAAGATCAAGTTCGATGTTCGCATACCCGGTCGCCTGCTCCATCCGCTTGATCGCCGCTTCGGCCAATGGCGCCCGACCAAGGTTGGTGTGCAACACAACTCCGGTTCCATTGATGACCTGCTGAATCGCTTGACCGCTGTCCGCCTGCTGCCGGCGTTCGATCAAATGCACGATTTGTTGCAACCACGAATCATTTTGCCCCACTTTGCCGGCAAGAATTTCGTCACGACAAAACTGGATCGATTCCTTGGCCCATTGACTCAAACGTCGATGTGGCAATCGGCCTCGTAACCCTGCTAGTCCAGGGCTGCGGAGCACCTCATCAACAGATGGCAACGCTCGAAGTTTTTCAGTCTTGCTCACTTCAACTCTTCCTTCCCCGGATCCTCACCACAAATCTCGACCATCGCAGGTCCTGCCACACGGGCATCACCTTCCCGCACCGTAATCCCCGATCGGTCACAGTATTCCAACAGAGGAATCGCGTGCTTTCGCGTCACTGACCAATGATCTCGAATCGCGGCAACGGACTGAGGCCCACTGTCAAACAAATCACGCAACTCGCGTCCAAGTTCTGCCATCGTCTCGCTGGCAATGAACATGTCATTACCGATATCCAACAAGATTTTTTGCTCGGATGCAAAACGAACCAAGGAGGTCACGGCCTCAATTGTACTCTCGGTTTGCTGAGCCAACTCCTTCATCGTCGGCGGAGTTCGATTCTGCTTGTACAAGCCAAGAATCCGTTCCATCTTGGCCCGTTGTTTTTTTGACAACACCGTCGATTCCGACGCCAACGCCAGCAACGAATTGAATCTAACGATCGCTTTGTCATTGATCACTTGCTGGACAATCCGTGCGACGACCGGTTTGGACACGCCGGCAGCAGCTCGCCGAATAACAGCGTCCTCCGCGATCCAAGCATCCTCACCGGAATCCATTTGGGCTGTCAGCAAATCGATTACCCGGCGACGAGTCCGTTGTAAACTTTCGACCGATAGCAGACGACCGTCGAAAACTTCTTCGACAGCTGGTTGTTCCACACACGCGAGAACCGCATCAGCCTGCTCGGTGGGCGATATTCCCAAATGCAAATGCAGCCAAGAGGGATCAGGGATGAGTTCACCACGGTATTCGACCCAAGCAGCCATTCGTTCGGCGGCAGTTCCAGCTGTCAATTGCCGCCCCATATGCAGCAAACGATTCATCTTGCGATCGGACCGGTCCAACGCGGCCAAAATCCGTCCGCCTGCAAAGGAACCTACCGGGTAAGGTTTGCGAAACAGACAGGGCTGTGCAAACGTCGAAACAGTCGGCACTTCGGCGTCCACTACAACGATCGAACTTTCGCCCGCAGCGAGGTGGCGAATTCCACGAATCGTAGCTTCGCAAGAAGTCGCCGCTGTGTGCCACTGAATCGTAGCTGGACACTTGAGATCCCCGGCGTCGGAAAACAGGGTCAGTTCGACGATGAACCGTGTGTGACCTTGCTGAGACTGCAGCGTGACAATTTCATCACCGCGTTCTAAATCAGCTGACGAGATGCCAGCCAAATTAATCGCCGTCCGCATCCCAACTTGTGATTCCTGCACGTCCTGACCATGAACCTCCAACTCGCGGACACGAGCAATCTGGCCACTACGCACCAACTCCACCTGATCCCCTAGCTTGACCGAACCACTCCACGGGGTGCCGGCGATGACGCAGCCACGCCCCTCAATCGTGAAGACGCGATCAATCGGCATCCGAAACGGCCCCAGTTGGGTTCTCTGTTTGGTGCGTGCTAGCTCGCGGAGTTGATCCTTTAAAGACTGTAACCCTTCGCCGGTAAGCGTTGACAATTGGATCTGCGGAATGTCATGAAAGCCGAATTCCGCCAGAAAGAAATCAAGCTCCTCTGCCAATTGATCTCGAGCCGCTTGATCCACCAGATCAACACGCGACATCGCCACAACCAGCGTCTTCACGCCCAAAGATTGCAGTATCGCAGCATGCTCTAGTGTTTGGGCTTGGATACCTTGGTCCGCGGCAACGACCAACAAACCGATATCAACGGCGGAGACGCCCGCCAACAAATTACCGATGTATTTTTGGTGACCCGGGGCGTCAATCAACGCAAACTGGTCATCTTGATCAGTGTACGAGGCAAACCCCAGGTCGATCGTGATCCCGCGACGTTTCTCCTCCGGATGCGTATCCGTATCGACGCCGCTTAGCGCCGCGACAAGCGAAGTTTTGCCATGATCAATGTGACCGATGACGCCGACGATCGTGTAATTCATACGGCCGATCGATTCAGAGGGACAGAGGTTTAGGCAAACAAAGTTCAAAGGAACAATACAATCTATCGAGCGTTAGCAAGCCAGAGCATCTCCCTTCAGAATGCGAAACAAAACGGGCTGATTCGTTTCCCGAGTCAACGTAAAAACCCATTCAAACCGCAACCTCTCACTGACCCGCTCTGGTTAGATCCCGTTTGCATTCGTTTACGCTTCAGGATCGCTCCCCGACACCATTTATCATCCTCGATTCGACCATCCCTCGCAATCAGTGGAAATCACATTCCAGCACCTAGCCGCCGTGCAGTTTGTTGCGGCACTGACGATGTTCTGCTTGTTTATTTTCTCGCTGGAGCTTCCGGCAGGGAAATCCCACTGCACTAACGCACCAACGCAACTTCTAGTTCCAATCCGGGACCAAATCCCATCAATAGCCACGGCTTCGGCTGCGAGCTTTGCTGGAACTCGTTGAGAATAAAAAGCATCGTCGCAGAGGACATGTTTCCGCGCTGCTTCAACACATCCCGAGGGATCTGCAGATCGTGATCGGTCAACCCGAGTGCAGCTTGAACCGCTGACACAATCCGTGGGCCGCCGGGGTGCACCGCCCACCCACCGATCGATTCGATCGATTCACCCTGCTCTGACAACCAGGGATCGAGGAAGGAGACCAAATGCTGCTCAATCAGATTGGGAACGATCGCGGAGAGAGTCATCTCAAAACCGTGATCGGCAATCCGCCAAGTCATTGCATCCCGGCTCTCCGGCATCAGGTAGGAACCGGTTGCAACTAATTCGCCGTAATTCCCGGACGCGGTTTCTCCACTAATGACTGCGGCCGACGAACCATCGGCGAAAAGTGAATTACTGACAATTCGGTCAGCATCCATCCCGTACTGCAAATGCAAGCTGCAGAGCTCCACACAAACCATCAATACGTTCGCACCGGGATTCGCGGCAACCAGCCCCTCGGCTGCCCGCAGTCCGTTGATTGCGGCATGGCATCCCATAAAGCCGATTTGTATGCGTTGCGTTGTCGCCGGCAATCCAAGGTCATCAATCAACGAGATGTCGATCCCTGGCGCAAAAAATCCGGTGCAACAAACCGTCACCAAATGCGTAATCTCATCTGGCCGGGCATCTGCCGCTGCGAGAGCGCGCGACGCTGATTCCCGTGCCAAGCGGGGCGCTTCGGTCGCAAACCGATCGTTGCGCACCTTGGTGCTAGGCCCACGATCTTGTTCAGATTCGGCCGCCGGGTAAAAAGCATGTTCGCGCAATTCGGGGCCCGGGTCCTCGTCCAACAGCACGCTGCCACGACGCTCGATGCCAGAACGTCGGTAAAGCGCTTTTATCTTGCGGTCAAAGCTGTTGCCGATACAGAGAGAATGTGCTGCGAATTCAGCACTGACCGGGGTCTCAACACTGTGTCGCGGGACGCTTGTACCAATCCCTCGCAGCGATACCGTCACTCCATTCGACCGACGATTGACCATGATGTTTCATCTTCCCAAAATTGGATTCGTGGCGGCAATGTACCAGAAGCGGTGACTGCCGCGACCTATCCAACTCTATCGCTCCGGTAAGCAGCATCACCGGACGAGACCTAACGCTGCATACCGAACCACACCGTTGCAGGCAACCGATGCTCGCGATCCAGGCCCTGGCAGCGGTCGCTCAATCTTGCACGATGTTTATCAGCCAATTGCGAGCACAAATACCGCAATGATCAAACGGGCATGACCAAGCAAGGCTTTAGGGCTCGAATGTCGTCAGCGTCTTCCGCGATTTCACCGGATACCACTGTGCAATCTCACTTGCCAGGCGGGCGACCACCTCGGGGTTGGCCGCCGCTTGATTCGTCGATTCGTCTGGATCTGCGATGAGATCGAACAATTGCGGGCGTTTTTCATCGCGTGGATGCGTGCTGGCATAGCGATTCACTTCACCGTCATACGTCAGCAACAATTTCCACTTTCCCTCGATCACCCAGCGAAAGAGCAAGGTCTTTTCGGGGTCTTCAATATCCGCAATGTCGTGTGCGAAACTCTCGCCAAAAATCCGTTCCCGCTCGATTGGGTCACCCGATTTGAGCTCAGGTAACAAATTTAACCCAGGCAAATTCGCAGGCATCTTCGCCTCTGCCGCAGCCAACATCGTCGGAACGATATCGATACTACTGACAACCTCACTCCGTTCGCCAGCAGGGATCACACCGGGCCAACTGTACATGATTGGTGTTCTGACACCCCCTTCATATGGCGTCTGCTTTGAGCGGGGTGCGTAGCCATTGCGTTCTGGGTTTTGAATCCACCCATTATCGGTGACGTATACGATCAGCGTATTTTCGCGTTGTTGATTCTCATCCAAAATATTCAACAGCTGGCCACAGGTTTCATCGAACCAATCGCACATCGCGTAATACTTGGCAACCGTTATGGGCCGGTCGGGACTCTGGTATTTTTGCAACAGGCGTTTCGGTGGATTATGTGGAGTGTGGGGCAGGAACGGGGCATACCAAAGAAAGAATGGTTTTTTCTGTGAAGCGGCGTCTTCGACAAATTCCGCAATCGGTTCCAAGCCTTCGCGACCAATTTTCAATCCATCATCGCCGTGCCGTCCACCTTGCTTAGGAAAACCGCGAGTCATCCCATTTGTGAACCCGCCGTTGGCAAAACTTCCCTCCCAAAACTTTCCACTTTGGTGACTTAGATAACCTTGATCGCCGAGCTGTTCGGGGACGGTCTCGAAACGATCCAGATAGGAGATCAATTGTGCCCGACGCTGATTGTAGAGCTCGGAATCGCGTGCCGCATATTTCGGCGAGGGATCATTCCCCGTCACACCATGAACCGATGCATAATGCCCAGTCATGAGGGTTGCCAGCGAGGGCCGACACAAAGCGGTCGGGACATAACCTCTTCGAAACACCGCACTTTGGCGAGCGAGCTTGTCAAGATTCGGAGTCTTGATGTCGGGATGCCCCATGAACCCGTAGTCATTCCAAGCTTGATCGTCCGAAATGATCAGGACGATATTGGGCTGCCCCGCTTTCGCTTGCGATTCGCTCACAATTGAACAGGCCACCAGACCGGTCAATAAACAACAGATTCGAAATTTCATCATGGTTCGTAGCGGCATTCGATGTGGAAATGGGGGAGGGTTTGCATTGATGCCCAGCATTGCGTACACGAAAGCTATTCTGCCCACGAGCAACTCGCAACCGTCAACTCACGCTACTTCTGCAAATATCCGAACAGATCGCGGACTTCTCGCTCGCTGAGCGGTTCGAGCAATCCGTTCGGCATGACGGAAGTGTCAGCCCGCTTTCGGGCTTCAATTTCGTCCTTGGGGATGACGACCCGATCCGAGCCGTTCACCACCGTGACGAGTTCGTCCGATTCACTCTCCACCAAGCCTGTGACGATTCGACCATCGACCGTACGTACCACGTGCATCCGGTAATCGTTGGCAACCGAGGCACTCGGATCGATGATATTTTCGAGTAAGTACTCGAGATTCGTTCGTTGAGCGCCTGTCAAATCTGGCCCGACGTTCCCCCCCTTCCCGAAAAACTGATGACACTTCCCGCAATGCTGCCCAAACAGTGCTTCACCGCGTGCGAGGTCCGCATCTGCCAAAGCTTCATCCGATAGCGTTTTCTTAAAACGAGCGATCGTCTTTGCCGAATTCGATGGCGTCTCCCGCACTTCACCCCAAAACTGCGTCAACGTCCCGTTGATGACAGGGTCACCGAGTGCCTTGAGTTGTCTGGCGGTAAAAGCAGTCACGTCTCCAGGCTTGATGGGGCCTTTCTCGATTGCTTGGACCAGCGATCGAGCCCAATTTGCTCGGGAGGCGAGTGTTTGTAACGCGGCCTGCTTCTCGGTATCAGTGAAAATTCCGTAGCGAGCCAAAATCTCCCTATCGGTTCCCTTCATTGAATAACGTGCCAACGCTTTCAAACTGGTTTCACGTAAATCCGCATCATCCAGCAGATACAGCAATAGCTCCGGCAAGTTGGCAACGCCGTTATCTGCCAAAGCCATTGCCGCCGCACAGCGACGATCAACCGCTAAATCCGTATCGAGAATTTCTCGCCGTAACGTGGCGATCGCGACGGGATCCCGAAAAACCATCGCCAACTTCATGGACAATCGCTCCCGCTCCGAATCGCCGCCAGTTTGCATTCGCCGATAAGCGTTGCTCCATGCTGGGGGACCGTTGATACGCCGTTGCCCTTCAAGCCCCCTCAAGATCCCTTGCATGATCGCTTCGGGATGTCGCGCTGAGGGCAAGGCATTCACGAGGCGATCCAATCCCACATCA
>JAQWPZ010000197.1 GCA_029245125.1 Rubripirellula sp. | reverse complement strand
CGTGATCATCATGTTCATGATCACCGTGGTCATCATCACCATGATCGTGATCATGGCGACGATCTTCTCCACGCCCTTCGCGAGCTCTCTCCTGCATCTCGTGCGCGCGATGCCTCACTCCTTCCGCGAGTTCATGCATTCCGGCTCGATCAAGATATTCTGCGGCGGTGTGCATGTGTTCGAAACGTTCGCCGGCATTCTCGTGGGAGTGATGTCCCCTACGCTCGCGCTGCTCCTCTTGCTCGCGCTGCTCCATTTCCTCTCGCTCGCGGCGTTCCACTTCTTGACGCTCGCGCTGCTCCTCTTGTTCGCGCTGCTCCATTTCCTCACGTTCGCGGCGTTCCATTTCTTGACGCTCGCGCTGCTCCTCTTGCTCGCGGCGTTCCATTTCCTCTCGCTCGCGGCGTTCCATTTCTTGACGTTCGCGCTGCTCCTCTTGCTCACGGCGTTGCATCTCCTCTCGCTCGCGGCGTTCTCTTTCCTCTCGCTGGCGTTGCTCCATTTGTTCGCGGCGTTGCATTTCCTCACGCTGCTTGGTGGCCTGTCGTTCACGCTGTTCAAATTCTTCGACGCGTTGCACCAACTCGCGCTCGCGGCGTTCCAATTCTTCGCGTCTTCGGAGCTGCGTGTTTTCATACTCACGCCGTTCCATTTCCTGGCGTTTTCGCAGCTCCGTTTCTTGGATTTCACGACGTTCCATTTCCTGACGTCTGCGAAGCTCAATTGCTTCACGCTCACGCCTTTTCATTTCTTCCTGCTGACGCAGTTCATCGTTGCCGAACCGCAAAACCTCAACGGCCACGGGCCCACGATGCTCCCCGTTGCCGAGCCCCAGTACGCCCATTGGCCCAACCGGCAGCACCTCAACGTGACCACCTCCAACGCCTTCCAATGATTCCCGGATCCGACGCTCAATCATTTCAGCCAATCGCCGCTCGTCTACTCCCCCAGGACGCTTCATTACCTCAGGACGTTTCACACCCTGATCTTGCTCTACTTTCATGCGAAGAATGTCGCGATGCGTCCGCCCACTTGCATCGCGATTTGGTGCGAGTAGCTGCGGTTGTACTTTGCGAATACTGCCTGCCGCTGGACGTTGTGGTGCTGGACGTTGTGGTGCTGGACGTTGAACCTGTCCGCGACTCCGGAGGGCTGGCACCGCCTGCGGTCGCAACATCGGAGTTTTTTTCGCCGAAGCCTTGGGGGCTCCCTTCTGCTGCTTGACTTCGGGACGCTTGACTTCGGGACGTTTGACTTCAGGACGTTTGACTTCAGGACGTTTCGCATCCTGTTTTTTTCTTTCGGGCTTTTGGGGCTGGTCGCCTCGCTCCCGCTGCTCTTTCCTCGCGGCGCCCTCTTTTCCTTCAGGCAGATCCGCCGCGACTGGCAGCATCAAGAGGCCGATCATGGCCGTGGCAAACAAAGTTCGAAACATCGTCAGAAACTCAATCATTAGAGAGGAACAGAGGACAGATTCTTTCGCACCAGACTAGCTGGTCGGTGACTTCGTCGCCAATCATTCATTCACCGACCGCTTCGGCCTGGTCGTTCATCCAGCGTTCGAGCCGATCGGACAACGCGTCGACGGTCGGCCGATGCTCTGGATGATTGGCTAGATTTACTTGCTCCAGTGGATCGTTGTCCAGGTTAAACAGCTGTGTTTTGCCGACCAGCGGATACTGAATTAACTTCCAGGGGGGCTGACGGATCATCCGTTGGCTGTCACGGAAATAGCCGACGATGAAGGGGTAGAGGCTCTTTCTTTGGCCTCGGATCACCGGAACCTGGCTCCGGCCATCGACCGGCGGAATCTCCAATCCGGCCAGTTCGCAGAGCGTGGGAAAAAGATCTCGCAGATAAGCCTGGCCATCCACACGTTGGTTCGCAGGGATCCCTGGACCGGCAAACATGAGAGGAACGTTGATGGTGTGTTCGTACATATTTTGCTTGCCGCGCAACCCATGGCTGCCCATCGCCAGCCCATGATCACTACAGAAAACGACGATCGTTGATTTCGTTTTGTCGGCTCGCTCGAGGGCGTCGAGGATTCGTCCGACCTGAGCATCCATGTGAGTGACCACCGCGTAGTAGGCTGCTAAATCGGCTTGCACGATTTGCTTGGTACGCGGTGTCGGCAGCAGAACCTCATCACGCCCACCCTGATTGCCATGATCAAAGGGATGCTCGGGCAGAAAATTTCCTGGCACAGGAATCTGGTCTGGCGGGTACCGGTCCGCCATCCCCGGCGGCATCAACAAAGGGTCATGCGGGGCGGTAAAGTTGAGATGAATAAAAAACGGCTGGCTGGACTCGGCGTCAATCAACTCGACTGCCGCATCCGCGATGACCTCACTGACGTGGGGAGTCAACCCAACGCCAAGCTCTGGCAGAGGCTGATCGTTGCTGTCACGAAAAATCCAGCCTTTGTATCCGGTCACGGGATGGCCGCGATAATCGTCTTGCGGTTTCCACCACTTGCCACCACCACCGGTGAACAGCCGCTTGGTCGATTGGTAGCCATGCAGGCTTGGGCGGCCGTTGTTGTGCCACTTCCCCGAGTACCAAGTCGCGTAGCCTGCTTTGCGGAACGGTTCCGGCAGGGTTGCCAACGAAGGATCGATCGTTCGCCCGAAATCGAAAACCCCATTTCGAATCCCCGTGCAGCCGGTGAGAAGCTCAGCGCGACTGGGAGTGCAGATTGGATTCGCGCAAGTCGCGTTTGTGAACGTCGTGCCACGGCGAACCAGTCGATCAAGATTCGGCGTTTCGATGACCGAGTTGCCAAGCGCCGCAATCGTATCCAACCGCTGATCATCCGAAACGATTACCAGCACATTGGGTCGACGCTCAGCAAGCAGAGAGGTTGGCAGCAACGCGATCGCGAAAAAGGTCCAGTATTTCAATCTCATGAGCAGGAAGCCAAAAGAAGTGGTTTTGATGGTTGAAGCCGCATACCGATGGAGAATTTTCCCCAGCAGATTCTTCACGGGAGACTGCTAAACAGGAACGGCGAGACATCCACGCCACCGCGTGCACAGACAATTATTCTAAACCATCGTCGCTGCCATTTCTCGATGAACAACAACTGGTTGAAGGACCATCCGATCATTGGACGGACTTACCAACTTACTTAAAACGGGGTCACCTGGCGGCCAATCCGACCCTCGACCTGCTTGCATTGACTTGCACCGCATGACGCTTTGGCACTTTTGCTAGCGGCAGATTCCTCTTGCCTCAGCCGAGCTTTTCCAGCATACAAGACAATGAGGATGGTTGTTGATCAAGCCCCGCAGCGAAGGTCTCTTGATCTGCTGAACAAAGACTGGTCCATCACCAACTTCGATCGCACGGCAAGAAAGTTGGCCAGAGTGACACCTAGAGCACGCTTGAAACCATTCATTCAGCTTCAAAGCTAGGGGACGTTTTAAAGAAAACATGAGCAGCGACAATCACAGTACGACACCGTATCGAGTCTTGGTCACGGGTGGCGCTGGATTCATTGGCTCCTGCTTGGTTCAGCATCTCGTGAATCGAGTGAACGTGTCGGTATTCAACCTCGACAAACTGACTTACGCAGGCAATCTGCAATCATTGGCGGCTGTCGAAGGGAATAAATGCTATCAATTCCTGCGTGCTGACATCTGCGATCCGACAACTGTCGCCAACGTGTTCAATCAATTTCAGCCAACGGTCGTGATGCACCTGGCTGCCGAGAGCCACGTTGACCGTTCAATCGATGGTCCGTCCGCGTTCATCGAGACCAACATTGTCGGGACTTCCACGATGTTGCAATGCGCTTTGAATTACTGGCGTGAGCAAAATCCCGAACGCCAGGAGCAATTTCGATTTCATCACATTTCAACAGATGAAGTATTTGGAAGTTTGGGGCCGACGGGTCATTTCGTCGAAACCACTCCTTATGATCCTCGTAGTCCCTATTCGGCCAGTAAGGCGAGCAGCGACCATCTAGTACGAGCTTGGTCACACACGTATGGCTTGCCAGTGCTGATCACCAATTGTTCCAACAACTATGGCCCACATCAGTTCCCGGAAAAGCTGATCCCGCTGGTGCTTCTGAACGCGATGGAACGAAAGCCGTTGCCAATTTATGGAACGGGTGAAAACGTTCGAGATTGGTTGTATGTCGAAGATCACGTCGAAGCGTTGTGGCGTGTGATCGAATCGGGAACCCCGGGGCAAACGTACAACATCGGTGGAAACATGGAACGCACCAACCTTGAAGTCGTGCGAACCGTCTGCGAAATCCTTGACCAAAGAAGGCCCCATCCAGAGGGCCCCTATGCTGACTTGATCACCTTTGTTGCCGATCGGCCCGGGCATGACCAACGCTACGCGATCGATGCATCGCGAATCAAAAACGAGCTTGGCTGGCAGCCTTCGGAATCATTTGAAAGTGGAATAGGAAAAACCATCGACTGGTATCTCGCCAACGAGGATTGGTGGCGGCCGATTCGCGAAGGAACCTACACAGGTGAGCGATTGGGCCTGAGCAAAGAAGAGAGCGCAACATGAACCGCAAAGGAATTGTACTAGCCGGTGGGGCCGGAACGCGACTGCATCCGGCCACCCAGGGAGTCAGTAAACAACTGCTGCCAGTTTACGATAAACCGATGGTGTATTACCCCATTTCGGTTTTGATGTTAGCCGGGATCCGAGAGATCCTGCTGATTTCGACGCCTGAAGATTTGCCGTCTTACCGGCGTGTGCTCGGCGATGGCAGTCGCTTCGGCATCCAACTGAATTATGCCGAACAGCCGAAGCCCGAAGGTTTAGCACAGGCTTTTCTGATCGGTGAAAAGTTCATTGGAGATTCCCCAGTCACCCTCGTCCTGGGCGACAATATTTTCTATGGCCAAGGATTGACTCCAAAACTACAAGCTGTCGCCAACCAACGGGTCGGCGCTACAGTGTTTGGATATGAAGTCGCCGATCCGCAACGGTTTGGCGTGGTTGAAATGGACGACGAGAATCGAGCGATTTCGATTGAGGAAAAGCCCCAAAATCCAAAATCCTCTCTGGCGGTCACTGGGTTGTATTTCTATGACAATCAAGTGGTCGAAATTGCCAAGTCGGTCAAACCTTCGCCAAGGGGTGAGTTGGAGATCACTTCGGTGAACCAGGCCTACCTGAATCGTGGTCAATTGTCGGTGCAAGTGCTGAAACGTGGCTACGCATGGCTGGACACCGGAACCCATGAATCGTTGCTGGAAGCTTCGATGTATGTCAAAACGGTCGAACACCACCAGGGATACAAAGTCGCTTGCCTGGAAGAAATCGCATTGAACAACCATTGGATCACGAAACAAGCATTGGAAGAACTGCTCCCCAAGTCGGCTGACAACGGGTATTCGCGGTACCTCCGCTTACTGATTGAACAGCCAAGTGACCACCGCGGATACTAGAGACGCGGATACTAGAGACGCCGCATGGAAGCCGCGTTTCAGACGAACAACGGATTGACGAGAATGAGTCAAATACAAATCCCTTTCAACAAACCGTACATCGCCGGAAAAGAACTCTATTACGTCGCGAAGGCGGTGACGAAGGGGTACCTCGAGGGCGATGGATTCTACACACAGGCTTGTTGCAGTTTGCTGGAAGAGAAGTTTGAGATCCCCAAGGTGTTGATGACACCTTCCTGCACAGCCTCTCTGGAAATGGCCGCCATCCTCTGCGAACTCGAGGAAGGAGATGAGGTCATCATGCCCTCCTACACATTTGTGTCGACGGCATCTGCCTTTGTGCGTGAAGGCGCTAAACCCGTTTTTGTCGACATCCGGCCCGACACTCTAAACATTGATGAGAACCTAATCGAAGCAGCGATTACCGATCGCACCAAAGCGATCTGCGTCGTTCATTACGCTGGCGTCGCTTGTGAGATGGACAAAATCGTCGAGATCGCTCGGAAGCACGATCTGGTCTTGATTGAAGATGCAGCGCAAGGCGTCAACTCATTTTACAAAGGCCGCGCTCTGGGATCGATCGGAGACCTTGGGTGCTACAGCTTTCACGAGACAAAAAACTTCATCTGCGGAGAAGGAGGCGCGTTGTGCATCAACAATCCGCGATTCCAAGAACGCGCGGAAATCATTCGCGATAAAGGCACCAATCGCCAGAAATTCTTCCGTGGCCAGGTCGATAAATACAGTTGGGTGGATGTTGGATCGTCCTACGTGCCCAGTGAACTTTGCTCAGCCTTTCTCTACGGCCAACTGGAGTTGCTCGAAGAGATCACCGAAAAAAGAAGCGAACTCCATCACAGCTACCTTGAACTCCTCAAGCCACACATCGAATCAGGATGGTTGACGGCCCCGACAGTGCCGGAGCATTGCCAAAGCAATTACCACATGTTTTATGGATTGCTTGATTCGAATCAATCAAGAGACAACTTGCTTGATTTCTTCAAGGCACGCAGGGTCGGCGCCGTGTTTCACTATATCCCCCTGCATCAATCCGACATGGGGCGATCGCTGGTGGGACGGCAAACACTTCCCGTCACCGAACAAGCAGCAAGCCGTTTAATCCGCCTGCCATTTTTCTTCGAATTAACCGAGGAGAATCAACAAGCCGTTTCCCAGAACTTGACCGAGTTCTTTGATTTCCAAATGGATGCTGCTTCCAACTGGTCCGCGAAGGCAGCTTAATCCGTTCGGAATCAAAATTTAAAACCGATCAGCACCTGTGGCGCACAGATCCAACGAACAACGATGCCAGCAGATGGATTTTCAAATGCTGACAGCATCCTTGAACCCGAACTGCAGCAACGACAGCGACAATGCCGTTTACAAATGGGTTGATTCAAAAATTTTGCGAGATGATTTACTGACCCGAAGTTGAAGTCGTGTGCCGCCCCGCTTTTCAACTGCCTGCCCGACTGTTTAATTGACTGCGTTACCGCAATGACAACAGACATCAACAAGAACGAAACAAACACATTGGCTTCACGCAGCAACGAAAAAGCTGTCTTAACCTCATGCGATTCAGTCGAACCAGGCACAGGGCAAGCACTGGTTCAGCGTTCGACAAGTGGCCAGTCCAGCAACACCGAACAAATGACTAAAAAGGTCTTGATCACACAATCGAACTACATCCCCTGGAAAGGCTACTTTGACGCCATTTCAGCGGTCGACCATTGCGTACTTTACGATTCAGTGCAATACACTCGCCGTGACTGGCGAAACCGAAACAAAATCAAGACCGCGCAAGGCTTGAAGTGGTTAACTGTTCCCGTTGATGTCAAGGGAAAGTATCACCAAGCAATCGACGAGACCCGGATTTCCGATAAGGATTGGCCCGCGAAGCACTGGCGGCTTATACAGAGCAACTACCGAAAATCACCTTGCTTCGACGAAGTGGCTCAGTGGCTAGAGCCCTGTTACTTAGACTGTGATGAGATGCTACTGAGCGATGTAAATAGGCGTTTTCTGTCGTCAATAAACCAGTATCTGGGAATCCAAACACCACTTACCTTTTCATCAGCTTTTGACCTGCGCGGGGACCGCTCGGAGAAACTCCTCAATATCTGCTTGGATCTAGAGGCGGATGTCTATTACTCGGGACCGGCAGCAAAATCCTACCTTGACGAAGCACTCTTTCACGAAAGGGGCGTCTCAGTTAGGTGGCTCGACTACTCGGGGTACCCAGAGTACCAACAACTATATGGCGACTTTGTACACGGGGTTTCCATCATTGATTTACTCATGATGACCGGAAGGGATTCTGCGTGTTACATGGGAGCAACAAAAAGGGATGAGTAACGAACGCTCAAGTGCAACGAACGGGCAACTCCACCGACGTGGCCGGGTTCCGATTTCCATCGTAGCAACGATGTATCGATCAGCTCCCTACGTGCGAGAGTTCTATATTCGCGCAGTCGCCGCCGCAAAAGCGTTAGTTGGCGATCATTTTGAAATCGTCCTGGTCAATGATGGCTCGCCAGATTCGAGTCTGGAGATTGCGAAACAGATTGCGAAGGCCGACGATCGGATTGTCGTCGTCGATTTCTCTCGTAATTTCGGTCATCATCCCGCAATGATGGCAGGTCTATTGGAATGCCGAGGCGATCTTGTTTACTTGCTGGACATTGATCTCGAAGAGCAACCTGAGTGGTTGTTACCGTTTTTCAAACGAATGCACGAGGAAACCTGCGATGTCGTATACGGCGTGCAGAAAAATCGCAAAGGAAATGCATTTGAACGCTTGTCAGGCGCACTGTTCTACTGCTTCCTGAATATGGTCCTGGGCTTTGAACATCCCCGCAACATTACAACCGCACGGCTAATGACACGCCGCTACGTCGACGCGCTGAACCAACACCATGAACAACATATCGTCATATCAGCTCTCATGCAGTTAACGGGCTTCGTTCAGGTAAGTGAAACTGTGACGAAAATGTCCAAAGGATCAACAAGCTACAATTTGCAAAGAAAGATTTCCTTGGTGCTGCGCACCATGACGTCATTTTCAGCAAGACCACTTATCTTTGTCTTAATTTTTGGACTTTCGGTCAGCATCGTCTCATTTCTATTCGGCGCCTGGCTTATTTTCTGCAGGCTGTTCTTTTCGGCTCCGCTCGCCGGATGGACCTCCGTGATGGTATCAGTATGGTTGCTGGGTGGAATTGTGCTGATGGTTCTTGGGCTGGTCGGCTTGTACATCTCAACGATTTTCGAGCAAGTCAAAAAGCGTCCCAGGTGGATCGTGCGAGAAATCATCCACGGCAACAAAACGCAAACAGATCAGGTCCGCACCGATGAGCCGCTGGTATTGCAGAACACTGTCGGACAAAACCGACATCGAAGGGAATTAATCAATGAGTAGGAAATTGGTGATTTTTGGCTTAGGCGACATGGGTCAGCTCGCTCAGTTCTATTTTGAAAAAGATTCGCCTTATGAAGTTGCTGGCTTCACCCTCGATGTCGAATATCTCGATGAGACTCAATTCAATGGCCTTCCAGTGGTTCCATTTGACGAAGTGGAATCAACTTTCCCCCCCGAACACTTTGATCTGTTCGTAGCCTTGGGCTACTCGAGTATCAACGCAGCACGCAAACAGAAATATCTTGAGGCGAAACAAAAGAACTACACTTTGCCTAGCTATCTAAGCTCAAAGGCCACGGTGCTAAATGGTGATAGCATCGGAGATAATTGCTTCGTGCTTGAAGACAACACGATCCAACCGTTCGTGACGCTGGGAAACAACGTGGTACTCTGGAGTGGCAATCACATTGGCCACCATTCAACGATTAAAGATCACACCTTCATTACGTCACACGTTGTGGTCTCCGGTGGTGTCACAGTCGGGGAGCAATGCTTCCTAGGAGTGAATTGCACTCTGCGAGATCGAATAACGGTTGGTGAGCGAAGCGTGTTCGGAGCAGGTGCCTTGGTGATGGAGGACGCCGAAGCGGAGAGCCTGTATGTCCCCCAAAAAACGAACAAGTCAAGATTCCCAAGTACTCGACTGCAAAGGCTATAAACATGTCTTGGGTAAAATTGGGGCAGATCTATCAGCCAGGGCTGACGGGTCGCCATGACAAACTTCTGACGCATGCATCAAATCCTTTACCGCTTCATCTCGAGGGAAATGTTTACCGCTGTTTTTTCAGCGGGCGAGACAGCGACAACCGCTCATCCGTCGGCGCCGTCGATATAGATATTGAATCGAGATTAGTAGTTCGTGAACATCAGCAGCCGTTTTTCCAGCACGGCTCTGCCGGCAGCTTCTATGAAGACGGAGTGAGCATTGGGGGGTGCTACACAGCAGCAGGCGTACGCTACATGCTGTTCATGGGATGGAGAAATCCCGAAGGGGAGCATTGGCGCGGGGAAATCGGTCGCTTGATTGTGCAGCCAAACTTAACATTGGAAATTGATAAGCACGAGCCTTTTCTTGGCATCAACGAACATGATCCAATCAGCCTTTCCTATCCTTGGGTGCACAAGAATGCTGCTGGTGGCTTTCAGATGTGGTACGGCTCGACTCGCACCTGGGACGCCGGGAATGACGAGATGATTCATACGATTGAATACGCCACTTCACTAGATGGCCAGAAATGGGATCGACTCTCGCAGACAGTGCCTTTTGAAGTCGGCGTAGCGCAGGCATTTTCCCGACCGACCGTTCTTCACGATCCAGAGCAGGGGTACGAAATGTGGTTTTCGTTTCGCTGCGGAACGGGACGAACCTACAGAATCGGATATACCCAGAGCCAAGACGGCGAAAACTGGGCCCTAAGGCCCGCGGAGCTAGGCCTTTCTGTATCCCAAGAGGGATGGGACTCCGAAATGGTTGAGTATCCTTATGTGTTAAAGCACCAAGGCACCACATACATGTTCTATAACGGAAACGGGTACGGCAGATCCGGCATCGGGCTCGCAGTACGAGAGCAAGCCACTTGATCTGCATTGTTTTCGTCAAGCTGAGAAATTGCAGTGACACAGCTGAAGAAATTCATTTCGTTGATTGAACAACCATTAAAGCAACAGTTGCGATATGCCGAAAAATGAAGCCCCCGACACCTGCCAACCTGCCAATGAAATTCCCCTGAAGTCATACGGAATTATCGACCGTGATATGTCCATTGAAGATCTCGACCTAACTGCAGAAGAGATTCGCAGGCTCGGATTCAGCGTGCTGGATGTCGGCTTTACAGCTGAACAGATTGAATCGGCAAGATCTGATTTTTCAAACGCGCATGCTTCTTATGTGAAACACCATGGACTCGAAAAACTGCGTGACTGCGACGAGCATAATACCATCCGAATGCCGATGGCAGGCAACCCTCTCCCGTTTCGCAATCTTGCCCTTAACTCAAAGCTACTATCACTGGTCGAGCGTTTGATAAAAGGGCAATTTATTTTGAATCAGCAGAATGGCATCATCAATCCCGCCAACAAGGAATACAACCAAGGCAAGTGGCATCGCGATGTTCCGTATCAGCATTTTGTCACATCCACACCACTGGCAATAAATGCACTTTACTGCGTAGATGACTTCACACTCGAAAACGGCTCGACCTGGGTTCTTCCAGCATCTCATAAAGAAGCAAATTACCCCTCGGAGCGATACATCAAAGCACACGCCCAACAGTTACACGCGAAGGCTGGCCAGTACGTTGTACTTGACTGCATGTTGTTTCATAGCGGCGGATCGAATCACTCAACCGGTGTTCGAAGAGCAGTCAATCACGTGTACACAATCCCGTTTTTCAAACAGCAAATACGCCTTGCCGGAAATATCGACGATTCCGGCCTATCAGATGAACATTCACGCATCCTTGGCCTGAATGGCTTTGAGCCTCAGAGCATTGACGCTTATCTTGAAAGCAGATCCGGAAAGTGAGTGTTTAAACGGTAGCTCCATCGCCCCCAGATTGGATGGGTCTTCGCGGCGCTCGACGAGAGTGCAAATAAGCAAAAAGATCGTCAGACATGACACATGGCCAGTAAACAGCGGAACGCGTCCCAAGTGAGGTTTCTGGAATGGTCACACGCACAGCGAGCAGACGGAATTCGTGACGAAATCAACCAGACACACCCGCTAGCCAAGCCTCACTGTTCGAAAGACTCCTCCATGGGGTAGTGCATACCCGCTTTGCACACCACAGATGTGCCGCCACGGGGACATGAGCCGAAAAATCAACGAGCGTGACACGCTAGCATGTGCCCGTCGGTCGAAATTTTATCTACTCGGCTACGGAGCGAACGACAAGTGAACCAAATCAGCTTCATTGGAGCGACCTCGAGACGCCACAAAAGAACCAGGAAATCGGGTAAGGCGAGGCGTCTTATGCACTCAGCATTCGCTCCATTGACTTGCTCGTCTTCGGACCAAGAAGCCTAAAATGACTATTGGATATTGTTTAGTCTCACCGTAGGCTTACAGAACTTGAAATACCCCCGGTGGTTTGAATAGTACCGCAGACCGTTTGATTCGCTGAACTGATGAACAAGAAAAAGCAGCTAATGATCTCACCACCGCAGTGTTCAATTCGCTAGGCAAAACAATCATTCGATGCAGAGTTTTGCCAAGCGGTGGCTAATCAGTATTAACTGCATTGCTAAATCCCACGGCGTCTCAGGTGATGTAGAAATGAAAAAGTGTGATATCGTCCGGATTGTTGAAGATGCGCTCCAGGTCAAATCAGGCAGCCTGTCCGTTGACTCGGTCGCGAAAGAGGTACCAGCCTGGGACTCGATGGGTTTGCTCGCCATCATGTCGGTGCTTGATGAATATGGCATTACCTTTGCGACGGGCGATACAGAATTGCTTTTGTCGATGCCTAAAATTATTCAACTTTTCGAAGACGCAGGGAAGTTAGATTGATGTCGCATATCCGCGCGCTTGGCCATTACCTTCCAAGGCTAACAAGAGACAATGAAACTCTTGCCAAAGCCGACAATCGCTGGACCGCAGAAGAAATTTACTCAAAAACGGGCATCCGATCCCGCTTCGTTGCGTCCGCAGATCAAACGGCAACGGACTTAGTATTTGAAGCCGCAGAAAATTTACTGCAAAGCACAAACTTTGATCGTTCCTGTATCGATACCATAATCATGTGCACCCAATCGGGTGATTACTTTCTTCCAAGCAGTGCTTGTGTTCTCCAAGAACGCCTAAAGATCCCCACATCGTGCGCAGCATTTGATTTCAACCTCGGCTGTTCAGGCTTTACTTATGGACTTTGGTTAGCGGACGCCCTGATTCGCTCACAATCAGCACAGCACGTCCTACTGCTCTGCGGCGATACCTACTCGAAATATTGCCCACCAGAAAACCTTGCAACTTCTTCAATTTTTGGCGACGCAGGAGCTGCGGCGTTGATCCAAGAATCGCCAGAGAATGCAATCGCCAGGATTGGAAGTTCGATTCTCGGCACCGATGGTGGGGGCGCCAAACATCTAAGAGTAAGTGGAGGTGGAGCTAGATCCACCGGAGAGCCAAGGACGCTGCACATGAACGGTCCGGAAGTTTTTGCGTTTACCCTGGGCACCGTCAAAAAAGCTATCTTCGACCTTCTAGAGAAACAGAAGATCGGCATCGAAGATATCGACATCATCCTACCTCACCAGGCGAACGCGTTTATGCTTGGTCGAATCCAAAAATCACTTGGAGTTCCTGCCTCAAAATTCCCATGTGACATGGAAGATACGGGCAATACCGTAAGTGCCTCGATCCCTATTCTTATCGAACGCTGCATGAACAAAGGCCTGATCCAGCCCGGCATGAATGGGATACTCGCAGGTTTTGGAGTGGGGTACTCTTGGGGGATTACCTACTGCGATTTCCTCGAAGGAATCGATTTGAGAGAGCGACATTCATGACTTTTCAAGCAATGTGTATGCCGTACACTCAGCCCGCGACGCCGAAATAGGTTTGCCTTGCAAGCGTGGTTCTCGTGCGCAGGGAAATTTGTTTATTTGATGAAAAAAGGCTGTCCCCATTGATGGAGAAATCATTTGAGTGGTTTTACTTATGTGGCATTGACGGTCGCACTAACCGTCTATGGACAGTTAGTGACAAAATGGCAACTGGGCTCGCTGGAATTGCCAAGCGGATCGATTGCTAAACTGAGGTTCCTGCTGCGGCAATGCATTCAACCATGGGTCTTAAGTGCCTTTCTCGCGGCCTTCCTGGCCTCCTTGTCCTGGATGGCAGCGATGACCACTTTGCCGATCAGCGTTGCCTACCCTTTCACGAGCATTGCTTTTGTATTGGTGGTGCTGGGTTCAAGCATCTTCTTTGACGAACCACTCACTAAACGCAAGATTGCCGGCACCCTTCTACTGACCTTCAGTCTGTTTTTAATCAGCCAATAACCAACCAAGCAGGACTTGCTCTTTCCCGGGTAATCCACGGGGCAAATTCCGCTATTCGTGCACAGCAGACCACCTCGCGTTTTCTTTACCAAATTCCCCGCCTTGTTTACTGGAGAACATTTCACTGACTGCCAATACAAAACCAATAAGCGATTTCGCTGGATATGCCTGCGTCACCATGACAATTGCCCTCACGGTCTACGGTCAGCTTGTTTTTAAGTGGCAATTGGGTTCGCAGGAAATGCCTGAAACATCGGCACAGAAAGCATTCTTTCTGCTTCAGCAATTCTGGAATCCATGGATTCTTACTGGCTTTGCCGCTGCTTTCCTGGCTGCATTATTCTGGATGGCGGCAATGACCAAGTTGCCGATCAGTCGGGCGTACCCACTGATGAGCGTGGCATTTGTCGCAGTAACCATTGCATCGGCTTTCCTGCTCGATGAACCTATCGCACCCACGAAACTTGCTGGCGTACTGCTGTTGATCCCCAGCCTCGCCTTGGTCACAAAATAGGCAGGACAGCTTAGTTCGTTCACCATCGAAAGTTTATCAGCTTTGCTTTCGATCACCCTCTGCTACCACTGAAGCACTTGCGACCAAACGCATGATGGAAATCAGGCACTCACCCTCGAAACGATCCAAGCCAACCTTCACGCTGGTATTTGACCTGAAACACTGACTTACCTTTTCCGGGCAACCATTACCAAACTGCTTCCGATTGCGACTTTTCTTTGCTGATCAATCCGCGTTAACTCTTTCTTCAATCCACGGCCGATCAGCTTTCCCACAAATGAATCAGGCAAACTGTGTTCTTTTTCGGTTACATCTGCATCGGCAGCAGTTCGGATGCGTAAAGCAGATGGAATTGCACGGAGCAAAAAGATGGGAACAACCAGCGGCCGAAAAAAATAGCTAGCGAATTCAACTTCAAAACCAACTTGACTGAGGGCACTCGCCGCCGTCTTCAAGGTGTACCGTCGAAAATGCCCCGTATAAGTATCTTCGAATGACCAAAGCCAACGCAGGGCGGGAACCGTCATAAACAGGTAACCCCCGGGCTCAAGAACTCCGTGTATCTGCGACAGAAATTTCTCTTGTGCATCAATGTGCTCTACGACATCGAATGCACCTGCAGCGGCGATGGAATTCGGCTTGATGCAAGCATCGGCCAGCGCACAATTGATAACATTCAATACGCCCCGTTTCAGTGCGTTTTCGCAACCAATCCTACCTGGCTCCAGTAACAGGGTACTGAAACCTAAGTCCTGAATTGCTTTGGCCTGAAAGCCATTGCCGCCGCCAACATCTAGAAACAACGATTCTGTTTTGTTGATCACATAATGCTGAACAAGACTTCCGATCACGGCATTTCTGTGCTGAAACCAATAGGAGCTGTCTTCTATTCGAAAACTCTCGCGATTGCCTTCCTCTGGGTAGGAAACTTCCTCCATCGCCGCAGCCGACCAGATCCCATTTGCTGCCTGAAGATTCCCGCCCGTCAGCTCTGAAAGATCCACATGCACAGGCGTACCTTTGTTTGGGAGTCAACGACGATGTTTGGGAGTCAACGACAAATGCGGTGGCACGAAACATTCACTCGCAATATGGTTGAGCAGGCGTGCGTTTCACTTACAACAAAAGCGAAAGATCCATGCAATCGCTGCCCAACGCCAAGGCGACTAGTCTAACCCGCGGCCCTAGTTGGTGGAACGGCAGTAAGGAGTGCAGCCCGACGAGACGAGCGTTTCCGAGTCGTCCAGCACCCGACTCGACGAACTGTGACAACAACCTTGCGATGCGTGACCACTGTCCCCAATATCGCCCTCCTAATATCTCCCCACGATCGCTGTCCCCGTGCAAATGGTGAAGACACTTCGGGAAGGTGATGCTGGCGAGAGGCAGGACGGGTGCCGATGTTAGCACTCCGCCCGAATTCACTTCGAGTGACAGACGATGCGGGCGGCGCAGCCGGCGCAGCTGCTTCCGCATCCTGAGCCGTCTTCGGTTCCGCAACTTGGACCGCAGCCCTCATCGATTAACTTCGCAAGATCTTCGGTGCGGACGACCGACTCGTAACGTGTTGCAACTCGTTGCGTGATCGCTTCGGCTGCTTTGTCGATGTCGCCCAAAAAGTGCAGCACCAAAGTGCCGCCATCAAACAGATGATCAACCTCCAACAACATGGCATCGGAACCAGAATCCAATAGCTCTTGGCGGCACTGCTCCACCGCCTCCTGTTTATGCTGCTGTAATCGCTCAATCAGCAATTCGTCCTGCGGCGTGGTGGTACGCAAAATGTGGAGCGGCTGAGCGTCGGCAGCCGCGTGCCCTTTGCGAGACTGCCGCGGGCCAAGAACTTCAGCCAATTCGACCCCTCGCCCGGTCCGCACCAAAACGCGCTGCCCACGATCGATCGCGACCGCCGACTCCGCCCCGTGCACCTCTCCCAGCGATCCGACACGAACAAAACAGTATTTCATAAAACGAGCTAAATGCGGTGAATTTGAAACGGGTACGGCTGATTGCGGACTCGATCCAACTTTAACTCTTTGGTTCGACGGAGCCGACACGTAAACCAGAGGCCGTAAACCAGAGGCCGAAAACCAGCTTTCCACCTCCGGAAAACCAAGGCTCCGCCTGCCCAAAACCGTTCGTGGTTGGCCGACAGCCGGTTCCCAGCCCCGGCAGCCGATCCCGCGACAATCGGTGGCCTCTTGCCGTCCACGGTCGCTCGGGACACGATGTTGGGATTAATCCGGCCCCGCATTGCCATTGTACGCTCTACCGCAGCAGCTGAACCATGACACTGAACGTTGAAACCGCCGCCGATCCCTACCAAATCCTGGCCGACAAGGTGCTGGCCGGTGACCAAGTCACCCGCGAGGAAGCCCTCTCCATTCTGCAGGCACCCGATGAGGACATCCTCAGCCTGCTGGCCGCTGGGTTTCGGATCCGCCAAAAACACTTCGGCAAAAAGGTTCAGCTCTATTTTTTGATGAGCGCCAAGAGTGGCTTGTGCCCGGAGGATTGCCATTACTGCAGCCAATCCAAAGTTTCGGATGCCGAAATCCCAAAGTACAACATGCTGAAGAGGGATGATCTGATGGAAGCCGCTCGCCTGGCTTCCGAGCGTGGTGCGAAAACTTACTGCCTTGTCATTTCAGCACGCGGCCCAAATGAGCGAGAACTCAACGCCGTCGAAAAGATCGTCCCCGAGATCAAAGAAAAATATGATCTCGATATCTGTGCTTGCCTCGGCCTGCTCTCCAAAGACCAAGCCGATCGATTGAAGGCGTGTGGCGTCGACCGCGTGAACCACAACCTGAATACCAGCGAAGAGTATTACGCCGATATCTGCACGACTCACACCTACGCCGACCGAGTGCAGACACTACGGCATGTTCGCGACGCCGGCATGGAAATGTGTAGCGGCGGAATCATCGGCATGGGAGAGAAGCTGAACGACATCGTGTCGATGGCGTTCGACCTACGCGAACTCGGCGTCCAGTCCATTCCTTTGAACTTCTTGAATTCCATCGAGGGAACACCGCTGGAGCAACAGAACGAATTGACCGCCAACGATTGCTTGCGAGCGCTGGCGATGTTCCGATTCGTGAACCCGGATCGCGAACTGCGAATCTCTGGTGGACGCGAAATCCATTTGCGTTCGCTGCAACCGATGGGCCTGTACGTCGCCAACAGTCTGTTTGTCGGCGATTACTTGACCACCAAAGGCCAGGCTCCCCAAGCCGACTACGACATGATTCGCGACTTGGGGTTTGAAGTATCCAAACAAGTCTAAAGCAAGAAACGTGAGACGTCGTCGCAACGGAGCGAACATTCGTCTCACGACTTGTATCTAACCGCCAGTTGCTTACTTCACTTTATCGACAGTCACTCCGGGCCAATCATCGGTCCGAAAAGGAGTGAGCGGTAAGCCCTCTTTGTTCTGCACATTGGCGATGGGGTTATCAGCCCACGCGTAACGCACGGCGACTGGCTCGGCGACCGAATCACTCCACACCTCGATGGTATCTTTGCCGACGAGTTTTGCGTTTGCGCTGACGAAGGACTTGTCAGCACCAGCGATTGCGAATCCAATCGGCTCTCGCACATCGAACGTGTCCATGCCACCACCAACGTGATCGAATTTGATTACGACCTTATTCCCTTTGGCTTCCATCGATTGGTACATCGGACTGTGGAAAACGATTTCGTAGCCATAGTCTTTAGCCAAAGCCCAACGTGCCAATCGCTTCGCTACATCTTGCTTGTTGCGAGGATGAATATCGGCCGCTTCACCAAGGTCAGTAATGACCGCTTCGCCGGTATTGGCAAGTCGGCTCATCGTCATCGTCTGAGCTTCTCTTAACTCAGCCCAATCACTGCCAGCAGGCTCGCTCACTTCGTTACGAAAATCGGCCAGCTGAACCCAATAGAACGAGAAGTCACCCTGGCCCCATTCATCCCGCCAATTTTTGATCATCAGCGGGAACAGGTCGCGATACTGGTAAGCTCGCGAAGCATTGGATTCACCCTGATACCAAACAGCACCACGAATGGTGTAACCGAGGACGGGGTGCAGGACGCCGTTGTAAAGATTGGCTGGACGATGATTGCTGCCGATTGGACTGCGCGGTGCTCGAGGCCGATTCCCTTTGCGATCTTCCTGCCATTTCTTCAGTCGCTTTTGGAAGTTAGCCGTGACCGCTTCTTGGTCATAGTTGGCAACATTCTGATCCCACTGCTGAATCAAATCATCGTACTGACCAGCTTCCTCCAGAACATCTCGGCGGACCCAAGCTTCGGCGGCCGAACCACCCCAGGCGTTGTCGATCAATCCAATCGGCACATCGAGCGTTTGATGCAGTTGGCGACCAAAGAAATAACCAACCGCTGAGAAATTACGAACGGTCTCTGGCGTGCAAGCTTCCCACTTACCATCAAAATCATTGAGCGGTTCTTGTGACGCAATTTGGGGAACTGAAATCAAGCGGATGTTCGGAAACTTGGCCCCCAAGGTTTCGAGATCGGGATCGTTGGCCGACGCGACGGGCCATGCCATGTTGGACTGGCCCGAGCACAACCAGACTTCACCTACCAAGACGTCACGGAAGGTTTTGGTTTCGTCGGCCTTGACCGTCAATTCAAGAGAACCACCACCCGCTGACAGGGGTTCGAGAGAAACGTCAAAGCGTCCCTGCTGGTCGGCTTTGCCGCTGGCGGTTTGGCCGGCCAGCGACACTTCGACGTTGGTGCCAGCGGTTGTCCAGCCCCAAACATGAATCGGCTTGTCACGTTGGACAACCATGGAGTCGCCAAAGACGGGTGACATTTTCAACTCTGCCTGGGCCAGTGCCGGCACAAGCAAAAGAGAGAGTACGGAGAGCAGTCGAAGCATCGCAAGATCCTCAATCGTTCAGGGGGGGGGAATTAGGGCAGGAGCGCAAAATGATACTCCGAAGCACCGGTAATTTCAGCGTGGCAAATCGAACCTGGCAGCAGCAGGCTCGCCTCAGTCACCTGGTTTTTCCACCACCCGATGGTCGCCCAGCTGATTTGATAGGCGAAAGATGGAAGAACAAGGCTTCGAAAGCCACTCTGGTTAAAAAGGTGGAATGCGGAAATTCGATTCTCCGCGCCCCGCTTTTCAAACTCGCGACATGCTAAGATGCAAAGCTTCAAGACCTGCCTGAGGAGTTTGCACCAGTGACTGCTATTCGCTTTTGTTTCGTCTATTTCGTCGGCACGATCGCCTGTCTCGCTTCGGTTGCAACAGCGGCGGATCGGCCGAACATTTTGATTGCGATCGCTGACGATCAATCTTACCCGCACTGCTCGGCATACGGTGATCCCGTCGTCTCGACACCGGGCTTCGACCGGGTGGCCAAGGCAGGCGTTCTGTTTCGATCAGCGTTTACCCCCGCCCCTGGATGCAGCCCGATGCGGGCGGCTTTTCTGACCGGACGTGAAATCTGGCAGAACCGGGAAGCCGGCACGCACGCCAGCTTCTTCCCAACCGATCTTCCCGTATTCACCACTCAACTTGCCGAGCACGGCTACCACGTCGGCATGACGGGCAAAGGCTGGGGGCCGGGGCGTGCGGTGGGATGGGATCAGAACCCCGCAGGCAAAGCCTACCAGTCGCGCACTGCGGATACGCCGAAAGGCATTCGCAACACCGATTACGCGGCGAACTTCAACGATTTCTTGGAAACACGAACCGAGGGGCAACCTTTTTGTTTCTGGTACGGATGCAGTGAACCGCATCGCACTTATGATCCCGGCATTGGCAAGCGAAGCGGCATGGACTTGAGCAAGGTGAAGGTCCCTGGCTTTTTGCCTGACAGTGAAGCTGTTCGCAGTGACATTGCTGACTATCTGTATGAGATCGAGTGGTTCAATTCTCATCTACAGAGGATGCTGGACCGCTTGGAAGCGATGGGGGAATTGGAAAACACGCTGGTCATCGTGACCAGTGATAACGGCATGCCATTCCCTCGCGCGAAAGCCAACCTTTACGAGTACGGGATTCACATGCCGCTGGCGATTGCCTGGCCTGCACAGATTGGCAGCGGTCAAGATACCGAGGACTTGGTCAGCCTGATTGACGTGACACGGACCATTTTTGACGCCGCCCAAGTGCCGCCCCAGCAAGCCGATCAACTATCCGGCCGCAGCCTGCTCGCACGCTACGCGATCAACTCGGACAAAACTCCGCCCGCACGAAACGCGGTTTTCAGTGGACGCGAGCGGCATTCCTCATCACGCTTCAGTTCGCTCGGCTATCCCTGTCGCTGCATCCGCACAAAGGATCATCTTTACATTCGCAATTTCAAACCGGAACGCTGGCCAGCTGGCACTCCGCAGAAATACGACCGAGTGAAATACGACACATCAGGAAACCCGGTTGACGCCAAGCTTGGCAAAGTAGATGGCGGTTACCACGACATCGACAATGGGCCAACACTGCAGTGGATGATCGCGAACAAACAACAGCCATCGGTCGCCAGCTTATTGTCAGCATCGGTTGCGATGCGTCCAGCTGAAGAACTGTACGATATCCGCGTCGACCCCGCCTGCATGAACAACTTGGCCGCTGATCCCGCATCGGCATCAATACGAGAAAGCCTCGCACAACAGCTGACTGAATATCTGACGAAAACCGGTGACTTGCGGCAAACGGATCCAGAGGCTGGGCAAGTCTGGGAAACGTACCCGCGTGTGAGTTCGATGCGATGGTTCCCCACACCCGACTGGGCCAAAGAAGATCCCGATCAAGTCCCCACCCAAGCTTGGCTGGAGAAACGTCGCCCAATGGCAGACTGAGTGAATGGCAGACTGAGTGAATGGCAGACTGAGTGAATGGCAGACTGGGTGAATGGCAGACTGGGTGAATGGGTGGTTGAGCGTCTTGAACGCGAGCAGTCAATCCGAAGAATCGACAACGTCCAACATGATGCCGGTCGCTTCTAATCGTGCCATCATCGGTTCAGTAATCTCGCTGACTTCTTGGCAGATAAATTCGTTCAATTGATCGAACCCAGCCAACTGAACGAGAGCATCGACCGTTTCTTCGGTGATCAGACTGAGTGATCCGAGTACCTGCAACTGCTGAACCCGCCCCGATCTGGACAGCACCTTGATTTGAGCTCGATCGAGTCGAACGTGTAGTTCTCGCAATTGCGTCAACGGCAATCGCAATAGCGCACCAAGATCGACATCAGCGTGAATCCACAATCGCTCCAATCTTGGCATGGTGCCAATCCATTGAATTAGCTTCGCTGGATTGGAGAAAGAAAGGCGGGCATGTGATGCAGCGGGCAACGCACCGACGTGCAGTTGCCGCAAGTTCCCGAAATCACCACCAAGTAAAGGCTCGACTCCGTAGTCAGTTGCGGCTTGATATTCTTGATCGCCAATCCGAATCGTGTCGCCCAACACTTCAGTACTACCAATCGCAAGCTCTGTTAGAAAACGGCAGTAGGGTGATTCCTTTAACTTATGAGCGAATCGGTAACTAAGTTTTTCACAGACGATGGCGGCGAGCTGACCTCGGTCAAAGCGAAAGGGATACGCCGCCTTTCCACCATCAATTAGCCACGGCGCAAGATCGCCCAACCACCGGCGGGCGTTACGCTGGCGTAGCAAGTCGACAGACTTTTCAAGTTTCGGACGCTTGTACAGGGGAAGCCGGGGGTCCTCCAAAGCCAGCTGCTGCCGAGTGAATTCTCCGCGAGGGTCCTGCTGCTCACTCAACCAGTCAGCGTAAATCGCGTAGGGAGTTGGTTCATCGGGGCTTGCCAGAATGGCTTGCAGGAACGGTTCGTGATCGGCAATCGCATCCCAAGCATTTTCATTGTCGGCAGTGTTTGATTTGGCGGGGATGCGTTCTGCGTAACCCTCACGAGTTTTCTTTCGAATTCGCTGCTGATAACTTCGCTTGGCATCTTCCGCCGAGTCGCAACGAATTTCACGTGCTTTTCCGAGATGGCCAATTCGCCCATATCGCATCGTGAGCCGCTCATCGTTTAACGCGATGGTCCAAAATTTATAGGATCGATCGTCGGCATACTCGAACCGCCTCGGTGGAACGGTATTGGGAATAGATTCCGGCTTTCCGGTCACGTCGAACCCCCCGCCGCGAAGAAAAGATGTCGATCCGCAAACTGTTTCATCGGGTTCGTATTTCAATCACAGAAGGTTCGGCTGTCGAGCCTGATTCGCGAAATGTTCTCCGATCGATCAACTTGTTAATTTGGGTAGGCAGAGAACCATGGCAATTTCAGCCCCGTATCACGTGGGCAGCCGGGTCAAACGGGGTTCTTCGGCGGGTAGGAGTTGGGTAACATTCCCGGTTCAATAGCTTTTTCAGCTGGAAAGAAACGTGGCAGGGCAATTCCTTCGCCAAATTCGGCTCCAGTTTCCTCAGGGTAAGGCGACGCTCCTTGGCTGGTCTGTCACATTGGATCGTGTGGTTAGTGGTCGTGACGACGATCCCTTCGTTCATGATCAGTGCCATGAGCCTGTACCCAGTGCGACGATTTGCGAATCGCCTGGGACTCCTCGATCGACCGGGTGGACACAGCACGCACGCCCATGCAACGCCGCTTGGCGGAGGCATCGGGATTTGGCTCGGCATCATCTTGACGTTCGCTGCTGGGACCATCGCCGTCTTGATCGCCAGCGACCTTGAGACTTCTCCAACCTGGATTCCCGAACAGGTGCTTCCTTACTTGGAGGGAGTTTGGTCAAGCGCAGGAAAAATCTGGGGGTTACTTGCCGCGGGTACCATCCTGGTTGCGCTGGGATTGGCGGATGACCGCGTCGGCATCAACCCGTGGATTCGCTTGGTGGTACAGTTTGCCGTCGCCGGATTTGTGGTTTATGGGCTGGGCATCGGGCTGACCGCTTTTATCGGCATTGAATGGCTGACCAAGATCCTATCCATGATTTGGATTGTGGGCGTCATCAATTCATTCAATATGCTGGACAACATGGATGGCTTGAGTGGTGGGGTGGCAGCAGTAATTGCCGCTGCGATGGCGTTCGTGATGTTGATTAGTCCAGATCCGGGCACGACACGCCCGCAACTCCTGGTCGCCGCGTTACTGCTTGTGGTACTTGGATCATTGCTGGGTTTTCTGTGGCACAATCGCCCGCCAGCCAAAATTTTCATGGGAGATGGCGGCAGCTATCTGGTCGGCTTTCTCATTGCGGTGGCGATGTTGATGGCGACCTTCACCGGTGGCGCCGACCGACCTCACGGCATACTAGCGCCGCTCTGCGTGATGGCCGTTCCGCTGTATGACATGACGACCGTCCTATGGATTCGAATCCGCGAAGGGCGCAGTCCCTTTGTCGGCGACCGAAGTCATTTCTCTCATCGTTTAGTCGATCTCGGGCTGGGACGTACGCAAGCAGTCCTAACGATCTACCTCGTGACCGCAACGTGCGGCTTGGCCGCAGTCCTGTTGACCCAGGTCAGTCTGGGACAAGCAGTCATGGTGCTTGGAATTGTGGCTTGCATGTTGTTATTAATCGTCATTTTGGAATCGACAGGATGGCGAAAAGACGACGAGTAAAACCAGGCTCGCAAAGACCCACGCGGCCGGCCAACGAGGGAGCAGCGGAGAGCAACCGTGGCCCGCGAGCGGAGCGTGCGGGAACAGAGCGTGCGGGAACAGAGCGTGCGGAAAAAGCACCGGGGGGAGCCGATCGCACGATGGCCGCATCTTCAAGCCTTCGAACACGACTGGACCCGCTTTCCATTGCCGCTGGACTTTTCGCCGGCGTTGTCGTGTATGTCGCGTATTATCCGAGCGACAGTATTTCGGTCGAGCAGGGAGACGCCCTCTGGCTGGCATTGTTATCCCTGGCGACCGGGACAATCTGCATGGGGTTTGGCTTCGAACGCCGAGCGTGGCAACATTGGTCAAAGACCGAACGTGTGTTGACTATCGCCCCTTGGTGCTTGGCCGCTTGGATGATGTTTGCTGCTTGGGGCACTTCAGCAACCGGCAACTTGCGGATGGCGACCAACGAAGGATGGCTGTGGGTCACAGCCGCTGCACTATTCACTTCGTCCCGAATTCTCTGCCAAAGTCTGGCAGTCCGCCGTGCTTTGACGATGTTGGCGATCATCTGTGCATTCGGTTTAGCCGTTCATGGATTGCACCAATACTTTGTCTCGTTGCCGACGAATCGCGCTGAATACCGACAAGACCCCGAACGGATTCTGGAACTGGCGGGTGTCGAAGCACCTGCTGGATCTGCCGAACGAATGGTATTCGAGAACCGGCTTTTCGACGGTGGTCCAACTGGCACATTTGCATTAGCCAACTCGCTGGCGGCAGCCTTGCTGGTTGGTGTGATTGCGGGCGTCGGATTGATTCGTTGGCGTTACCGATCTTTAACACCGCAGCAGTGGTTCGGCGCAGCAGCCCTCGTGCTTGTATGCAGCGGCAGCTTGATGGCCGCCCGCAGTCGCTCAGCAACTCTTGCGATGCTGATTGGCATTTCGATCGTGATTGTTGCCGCCTCGCTCCGCGGTCGTAACAAACGGGTCCTCTACATCGGTGTGTCGGTAGCGATGCTGCTCGGCATCGCCGTTGTCGTTTTCTTGGCGACGATGGGCAATCGAGAATGGTTTGAACAGGCGCCTCAATCGCTGGCCTTTCGATTTCAATACTGGCGTTCGACTTGGAACCTGATGCTGGATCATCCTTGGTTTGGCGCTGGCCCTGGCAACTTTCAATCCATTTATGAACAGTATCGTGAAGCGTCAGCACACGAACAGATCGCGGAACCGCATAACCTATTCGTAGAGACACTGGCGAGTGGTGGTTTCTTGGGGCTCGGATTACTAGCCGCCTTGGTTGTTGCCGGCGGCATTCGGCTGATCAATCCAGCAGAGGGAACATCAGCTGACGCGGCAGCGACTGCGGTTCCAGATGATCGACATCGCTGGGTTTGGCTGGGAGCCGGTCTTTCCTTTGTGATGGTGTGGTTGCTCGGCTTGGCGAGTCGGCTGCCACCAGACCTGGAAGCGAACCTGTGGGTGGTTCCTCTTTCAATCGCGATCGGCTGCCTGCTATGGCAAGCGGTGCAATCATTCTCCGATCGAGCGATCGATCACGTTTGGTTCGTGATCCTGATTTCGATTGCGATTCACTTGATGGCGGCCGGTGGTTGGACGGTGCCGGGGGTGGCCATCGCATTCTGGTTGGGCGGCGGATTACTGACCCGAATCAGCCCGACTCCGAGAGAAACTCCAGAAGGCTCAGTCATCAATCGCCAGAAGCCTCATTGGGTCATTCTAGGGGTCGGAATCCTATTGATGGGCTCGTTGTACGTCATCTCGATTCGGCCCGTTCAGCAAAAGCGGCAGTTGATGGCTGCGGCAATCAATATTCCGCAGCCCCAGCGGCGTCGCGAGGTACTGGAACTGGCGGTTGCAGCCGATCCGTGGTCACCAGAAGCCGTGCTGTGGCTGGCGGACTGGTATCGTTGGGCTCTTATTCTGCAGGCGGACACCCCCTCGATGCACCAGCGTTGGTCTGAATGGCTACAGATCGCGAAAGAACGGGCAGGGGACGCGCCGGCCGTTTATCGAATGATCGGCAGCCAGCAGTTGCACATCTATCAGCGGTATGGGAATCCGGCAGACCTACAGGCAGCAGCCGAAACCTTTGAAAAAGCCGTGCAGTGGAGCCCTTCGGACCAATGGCTGATGGCTCAAATGTCCTTAATCGCCGAGGCACAAGGCGAAGCCGATGCCGCAAAATCGCTCAGTCTGCGAGCTTGGGTATTGAGTGAATCGGGGGGCAACATCGAGCGATCTCTGAGCCGCCAACAGGTGTATCCGGTGCAAATCCTGGGATCGACGGCTAAAAACGGACCAAGCCTGAAAGCGGCCGCCGATCTTTTACCCCCAAGGTGACCCCACTCCTCTGGGTAACAGACTGTTCGATCCGCGCTGAACGGCGATCGGTTGCCATGTTGACCGCGGTGAACCAACCGGCCGACAATCTCGTACTGCCCCTGGGGTTGGATCCGAAAAAGATCTCAACTTCGCCTGTTGAACGATTGAAGCCTTCTCCGTCGTCTAAATATCGATTATGAAAAAGTTTTTGGCGTTTTTGGTGCTTGCAACTGTCGCGGGCGCAACGATTGCGTGGAGTGTAAACCAGCGAAAATACGGCGACCGGGAGGTTTACTTTGCCTCGTTTTCGATGGCACCATCGAACTACGATTCACTCACCAAAGTGCGGAGCCCCGACGACGTCGACGTATCCAGTAAGGCCCGCGTGGAGGTGATCGGCGACATCACACACGATTTTGGGGTGATGAGCCCGAACACCGATGGTGAGCATGTCTTCAAGATCAAGAACATCGGCGAAGATGACCTGACCCTGCGGTTAGGGGCGACCACCTGCAAATGCACACTGGGAGAGCTCAAGAACAGCACGCTCGCCCCCGGCGAAGAATCAGACATCAAGCTGTCGTGGACCGTAAAAAGCGGTCAGACAGAGTTCAACCAAACTGCCCAAGTCATCACAAACGACCCCTATCAGGTTGTCTTGTCGTTCGAAATCGAAGGCAAAGTCGTTGAAGACCTGGAGGTGGTCCCGGAAACCTGGACCTTCGGTGAAGTTGCGACTGGCGAACCGATCGAGCTTAGCGGCACCATCTACAACTTCATGGACCAAGACATCAAACCAACAGATCTGAGCTTCAGCAGCCAAGAGATGACCGATCTCTCGACATTCGAAGTCGAACCGTTCATACCGACCGACGAAGCTGACGGATCGCGAAAAATCGCGCGTCAAGCTTTTCGCGTGAAGATCAAAATCGATGCAGGGATGAGACAGGGTGCTGTTTCCCAGAATTTCGTCTTCGGGTTCCGAAAACTAGATGAGAACGGCGAAGAGGTTCCAGTGCCGGACAGCGATGGCAAGGAATTCGAATATTTCGTCAGCACGTCGACCCAAGGGCGGGTGGTCGGCTGGTTGGGAATGATGCTGAATTCGAAGATTAAGGGAGAGCCAGGCGGTGGCTACATTTTCAACATTGGAAAAATCAGCAGCGATGATTCACTGATCGTAAAAACGTACGTTGTGCTGAAAGGCAATGAACGTGAGAATACGAAACTGAGCGTGAGCGGTATTGTTCCAGACAAGGTGATCAGTGCGAAACTTGGCGAGCCGATAGGCCGAGGATCGATGACCTTGTATCCCTTGGAAATTGAGTTCACGCCCGGGGAGGAGACCGTAGCACGCGTGGGGAGTCACTCAAAAGATTATGGCCAAATCATAATCGGCTCTGACAATCCCAAGGTGACGAAGATGCGGATCGCCCTGAAGTTTTCTGTCGAAGGTAGATAGAGACCCACGCGTCCCATTCCAACAGCCGTAACACTTCATGAACCGCTCTACGCTTTGGTCCCAACGTGCGATTCGGTGGATAATTGTCGCACCTATCCTGAGTGCCTTGGGGTTAATTCCCTCGGGATGCAGTCCGCCTCCGCCCGAGGTCGCCGACACGCAACTCGCGATCGGTGATCCCGATGCCGATCCGGGGCGTCTGGTAGATGCTCCCATCACGCCACCCGAGTTACTAGATTTGGAATCAGCGACCGAGGAGGGACAAGCGGGTGGCACGAACGGTGAACCGCCGACTGGTCCAGATGCTGCCACTGCCGATGCAGAGACCGGTTCCCCCACAACCGCTGCGACAACGCCAGACGGGGCGAACAGTGAAGAGATCGAGGCTGTCTTTCCCGACGGGCAAGGGCCCTCGTCGTACAAAGAATGGCGAGAGCCGCTTGCTGCATTGGTGGTCACCGGAAACCAACACGGATACATCGAGCCATGCGGCTGCACCGGCCTGGATCGACAAAAGGGTGGACTCGCTCGGCGATACACCTTCATGAAAAGCCTGGAAGAAAAGAATTGGCCTCTGATCGCCATTGATGCCGGAAACCAAGTTCGACGTTATGGTCGCCAAGCCGAAATCAAACTGCAACAAACGGCCAAAGCTCTCAAGCAGATGGACTACAGCGCCGTCGGCTTTGGCCCAGATGACCTCCGTCTGGGTGTCGGAGAACTACTTGCCGTTGCGGCCGCCGATGATCCCGCTTCGGCTTTGTTCGTCTCCGCAAACGTCGTGCTGATTGACGAATCGTTGATGCCACTGACAAAAATCGTTGTCAAAAACGGGTTCCGAATTGGGATTACGAGTGTGCTTGACCCCGAGTCATTGGAAGTCACCACCAGCGAAGAGATCGTCATCAAACCGATCGTCGAAGCGACCCAGGCAGCAGTCCAAACGTTGGCTAAAGAGGGTACCGACAGCCGTATTCTGATGTTTTATGGTGAAGAAGAAGCAGCCCAAGACTTAGTCCGCGCCGTGCCGGGATTTCAATTAGTGGTTGTTGCCGGCGGTTACGGCGAGCCGACTTATCGCGCTGAGCCAATTGAAGGATCGGAAACAAAGATGATCGTCACCGGGAACAAAGGCATGTACGCTGGCGTCATCGGATTCTTCGCCAAGGAAGGAATGAAGTACTCGCGTGTCGCCCTCACCCATGAGTTCGAAGACGCTCCCGAAATGCGGAAGGTGATGCGAGAGTACCAGGACCAACTGCGAGACGTGGGACTGCAAGGATTGGGCCTTCTGCCGCCAATACCAAATAGCTCCGGCCAAAAATATGTCGGCAGCGCAAAATGTGGTGAATGCCACACAACGGCTTATGATATCTGGCAAGGAACACCCCACTTCAATGCAACCACCGATCTTGTGAAACCGCCCAAGGAACGCAGTGACATCGCACGACACTTTGACCCTGAATGCCTGAGTTGTCATGTCACTGGCTGGAACCCTCAAGATTACTATCCTTACGAATCGGGCTACCTTTCACTCAGCTCGCATGAACACTTGACCGGTAGCGGATGCGAAAATTGCCACGGCCCTGGCTCAGATCACTCCGCAGCAGAAGTCAAAGACTCAACAGTCAGCGATGAGGTCAAGAAACAGTTAAGAGAGGCAATGGTATTGAAACTCGAGAACGCTCGAGACCACTGCATGAAATGCCATGACCTGGACAACAGTCCCGACTTCCACGAAACCGATGCGTTCGAGGATGTCTATTGGCCTGAAGTCGAGCACTACGGAACGGACTGACGTGGGAAAGCACGTCGGATTTGCCCGCCGACCAGATCGACCGTTCACCATGTCCAGGTGATGTTAGATAACGTTTGCAATTCCGGGCAGATCGCAATTTCGGGCAGATCGCTCTGCCAGCCGAATCTGCTCAGTGCCGAATCTGCTCAGTGCCAAATCTGCTCAGTGAATGTCGACGGTTGCAAGCGGGAGAAACCGGTTTGCACCACTCGCCTCTCAACACGTCATTGCCGCGCAACCTTGGACTCGATCCAGAGGCTGATCATGCTGTGTCTGGTGAAGCCCCGCGGCAGCCTCTTCGCGTTCAGAATCGACACGAAAAAAGGCGAGGCCGATCCCGAAGGACCGACCCCGCCTCGCACGGGGGGACGCTTAATATCTTGGTGTTGGTCAAAGTCAGCTTGCGTCCCCCTGACACTTTCAACCATAGTCCCAACCGCCCCGTTTCGACGTCTGACCATGAGCCAATCTGAAAAATGACGGGCTCATCCGGCCTGTTTGCTAGGGAGCTGCGGATTGTGCCGTTTATCTGGCACAATCAAGCCCGTACCGACCCTAGCTGGAGTTGATTTGATGAACCAAAACCGAGAATTGCCAACGCCGCTCGACGTCATTGCCGTGGGTGCACACCCCGATGACGTCGAAATCGCTTGCGGCGGAACATTGGCCAAGCTTGTGCAGCAGGGCTACCGCGTCGGCATCATTGATTTGACCGACGGTGAGCCGACACCGAATTCACCGGGCCCCGAATTTCGCATGGAAGAAGCAAAACAGGCGGCTGAGAAGCTTGGAGTGCACGAACGAATATTACTCGATCTTCCCAACCGCAGATTGATCGATTGCTTTGAGCATCGCGTCGCTTTGGCGAAGGAATTCCGCCGGTGGCGCCCCCGCTTGGTCATCGGCTTTGGCGACAAAACTCCGATGGCATCACCTGACCACTGGCAGGCAATGCAGATCACCGACGCAGCCATTTTCTATAGTCGCTTAACGAAATGGGACGCCCATTTTGATGAATTGCCGGTGCACACGATTCAAAGGCAACTTTATTTTCGGTTGGCAGTCGAGCCAGATACGATTCCGGGGCAATCCCATCACCTGATCGTTGATATCTCAAAGACTCTCGATCAAAAAATTGCTTCACTGGAGTGTTACGAATCACAATTCGCGCACAAAGCAAATTTGTTCGAAAGGGTTCGGGCCGCAGCTGTGGTGACGGGCACCGCCGCCGGCGTCAGGGCGGGTGAGTCCTTTTGCGCGGCTAAGCCATTTTCAGTCGATGATTTGGTGCAGACAGTGTTCGGCAAAAGCGAATAACCGTCACAATCACTTCCATCAGCTATCTTCGCTCGATTCTTAGCCCTCCGTTCCCGGATGGCTGATTGGAGCGGTACGAACGAGGGGTTTCGTGAGGCATCCTTTGCCGTAGCGGCTAGGAGCGAATCCGAATTCGCTAATTTGCTTGGTTACGTCGAAGGATGACGTTTACGAACAACGGAGCAGGCCAGCCTCGCTCGCGGTTTATTGCTAATGAAAACGACACAACACACTGTCAACTATCCGACCAAGGCGGCAGCACCAAAAAGTTGCCACCAATCGATCGTTCAGATCTATCCCTTAGATCTGAATCGTGGTCCAGTTGCTTTGGAAAATGGTCGCTTTGTGCTTGGCAGAAGCAGTGAGTGCAACTTGCCAATCTGCGATGATGCGGTTTCCCGAAACCATGCCGAAATCTGGAAGACCGATCGAGGCATCGTGCTGATCGATTTGGATAGCACCAACGGCGTGTTGGTCAACGGTGAATCAATCGTTAAACGAACGCTCAAGAGTGGTGACTGCATTCAGCTCGGAAGTCACGTGTTTCGCTTTCTGGCGGACGACGATCTGGAAACGCAATACCATGCGACCGTCTATTCAATGATGACTCGCGATGGCTTGACGAACGCGTACAACAAGCGTTATCTGCAAGAAACCCTTGAACGCGAAGTGGCCCGCTGCCGAAGACACGATCGACCAATCGCCGTCATCATGATGGACGTCGATCACTTCAAATCTGTCAACGATCGATTTGGGCATGCGATCGGTGATTTTGTTTTGCGAGAAATTTCGAAACGCTTGCAAAGCGTGATTCGCCAGGACGATGTGCTAGCGAGATTTGGTGGAGAGGAATTCGCCATCGTATTGGTGGAGGCCAATGCCGAGGATGCCGCATTGATTGCCGAAACATGCCGAAAAGAAATCGCCAAAAGCCCACTCAACTCACCAGCCGGTGAGATCAATCTAACTGTCAGCCTGGGCGTGGTTGCACCAGATGCAAAAGATCTGGGAACTGCAAGTGAACTGTTGCATGATGCTGACCAACGCCTCTACGACGCCAAGCATGGCGGTCGCAACCGCACCGTTTTTTAACAGCTGATGGCAGGTGAGCGAATCATTCCCTTTGAGAAAGAAAACTCGGGGCAATGACACAAAGATTCGTCTCGATTCCTATTGGGGCCTGAGCGTGATCACGGTCAAGCAAAGGAGTGGCGGGCCACACACCCCGAAGGTGAAGCGGTTGGAGAATTCACTTCTCCCCTGCCGCAATGCAATCGACGATTGGCAGCTGATCAAAAAGCCGGCCGACGAAATCGACAAGGCCATCCCACTCCCAATACCATGGCTAGCGTCGAGCAGGATTTTGGCCGCACGGCGGTAGATCATCAA
>JAQWPZ010000186.1 GCA_029245125.1 Rubripirellula sp. | reverse complement strand
CGAGACCCTTGTGTTGCCCAAAGCGAAGACGCTCGATCACAGCGCCAAGGTGCCTGGGACCGACGGTCAAAAGATGAGCAAAAGCTACAGCAATACGCTGCCGTTGTTCGGTGATGTCAAGAAGATCCGCAAGCAAATCATGAGGATCACAACCGACAGTCGTCCGATGGAGGATCCCAAAGAACCAGAGGATGATCACCTCTTTCAGCTTTACCGTTTATTCGGAACAGCCGAGCAAACCGAAGCCATGGCAGCGATGTATCGTCGGGGCGGATTCGGTTACGGTGAAGTGAAAAAGGCAGTCGCCGAGGCGAGTGAAGCCTATTTTGCCGAGGCGCGAACGCGACGGGAAGAATTGGAATCGAATTTGGACTACGTGCACGAAGTGCTCGGAAAAGGTGCGGAGCGAGCTCGCCAGGTGGCTGGCGATGTATTAAGCCGCGCACAGCGGGCTTGTGGGTTACGATAGGGAGACCTGTGATTGGCGTTGGGGCCCAAATGCTACTCGTTCGTAATGCTTTGTGATGGCTATCATCGGAACCGGAACTGAGATCGTTGAATGTGTCCGCATTTCCAAAATGATCGAAGCTCATGGAGAACAGTTTCTCGAGCGTGCCTACACGCCGAACGAGATTGAGTATTGCTTGCGAACGGTTAATTCCAATCAACACTTCGCCACTCGTTGGGCGGCCAAGGAAGCAGCCATGAAGGCGATGCGTTGCCGCAATCAGGGTGTCCGCTGGAACGACATTGAGGTCGTCGTGCAAATGGGCGAGGGCCCTTCGCTAGCACTCGGCGGTGCGGCCGCGATTTGGGCAGACCAGTTGGGGATCGAAAAACTGCACGTTTCACTCGGCGCATGCCGAACTCATGCCACCGCTTATGTGTTGGCCACCGATGAAATGGATGAACGGTAGGTAAAATGTTCCGACTCGCTTTGCATTGGCAGATTTTGATCGGCATGTTGCTCGGGGCAGCCCTCGGGCTGGTCCTGAATTGGAAGGCTTCCAGGTTGGAGGTCACACTCCAGGATGGTCTGCCGCCCGGTGTTGTTTCCGTTCAACTCAGCGATTCCTCGCGGATGTCGGAAATTGAATACAAAACTGAGTCAGAGACGGTTGTTCGTGTGATTGATCCACTCGGGCAACAAGACGGCTCGGTGCGAAACGTCTCGGAGTTGCGGCAAGTCGATCCAATCGCAGCCAAACTCTACGAACTGCACGGTCGCAGTACGGCTAAGCGGATAGGGGCCTGGTTTCGTCAGATTGGTGGGCTGTTTTTGCGGATGCTGCAGATGGTAGCTGTCCCATTGATCGTGACCTCTCTGCTGACAGGTGTCCTCGGTTTGGGCGGCGCCGATGAGGTTGGCAGGATGTTTTCAAGGACGGCGTTTTACTATCTCTCCACGAGTCTGCTGGCGATCGTTACGGGGCTGGTCATGGTGAACGCCATCCGGCCTGGTTTGTCGGAAGCACCAACAATGGTGACTAACGAGGTCGCCTCGGCTGAGTCGCTAGGGGATGTTTTGTTCGCACAGTTGCAAGCGATAATTCCCGCTAACCCGCTGGCTGCGTTCACGGCGCCGAATTACCTGTCCATTATCGCGTTCACGCTTGCTTTTGGGATCTTCACGGTTCGCGTTGGTGGAACGACAGCAGAACGGATTAAGCAGATTTCGGTAGCGGGATTTGACGTCATGATGGCCATGACCATGGCGATCATTCGGCTCGCGCCGATCGGTGTGTTCTTTTTGATTGCTTATGTCACAGCAACCCAGGGAATCGACGTCATTCGTGCTCTCGGGTGGTATTTCATCACGGTCCTGTTGGCTCTGCTGATTCATGCCATGGTCACACTACCGCTAATCCTTTGGTTTGTGGCGCGACGCAACCCGCTCGAATTTGCTCGATCACTCTCGCCAGCTTTGTTGACGGCATTCAGCAGTGCGAGCAGTAACGCGACATTGCCGTTGACACTCAGCAACGTTGAGCATCGAGCCGGGATCAGCAACAAAACAGGTTCGTTCGTGCTGCCGTTGGGCGCGACAATCAACATGGACGGCACGGCACTTTACGAGGCGGTAGCGGTGTTGTTCATCGCTCAGCTGCATTACGGGTTCAACCTCCCGATCAGTCAGCAGATCCTTGTTGCCGTGACTGCTTTGTTGGCCAGTGTCGGTGCGGCTGGCATTCCCCATGCCGGATTAGTGATGATGGTGATCATCTTGCAAGTGGTTGGCTTGCCCCTGGAGATGCAGGGTGTGATCTTGGCGGTCGATCGATTGCTGGACATGGCTCGAACCGCCGTCAATGTCTGGGGCGATGCTTGTGGTTGTGCCGTGGTGGAGCGATTGGAAACTGCTGAATAACGGTACCCCAAGTGCGGTCTGATCTCATTCCCATGCGAATGCGTTTTAGGACCGTACGAGTTCATCTTTGGTAGCAAGCCTGAATCCATCTTTGGCAGCAGGCCTTGGCGAAGAAACGCCAGCTAAAACAGTCGGTTGATACCGTTCAATGCAGCGACGCGATAGGCCTCGGCCATTGTCGGGTAGTTGAACGTGGTTTCAACGAAATATTTCAAACTGTTTTTCTCACCGGGCTGGCTCATGACCGCTTGTCCAATGTGAATGATCTCGGACGCATTGGATCCAAAGCAGTGCACACCAAGAATCTCAAGCGTCTCACGGTGGAATAGCAGTTTCAGCATGCCAACGGTCTCGCCGGTGATTTGAGCGCGAGCCAAACTCTTGAATTGCGACTGGCCGACTTCATAGGGGATGCAGGCCGCCGTGAGATCTCGCTCTGTTTTGCCGACGGAACTGATTTCAGGAATGGTGTAGATGCCAGTGGGGATATCGTGCAGACGTAGATTGCGGTTCGTTTGGCCGAGCATGTGAGTTGCCGCCGCCCTTCCTTGGGTGTAGGCCGCGCTCGCTAAAGACGGAACTCCGATCACATCACCGACTGCATAAATGTGAGGCAGGACGGTTTGGAAATGCTCGTCGACTTGAATTTGGCCGCGGCTGTTGGCCACGACCCCGATGTTATCCAGGCCCATGTCTTCGGTGTTTCCGGAACGACCATTGGCCCAGAGCAACGCGTCGGTTTTCACCTGCTTGCCGCTTTTGAGATGAAGCACAACTCCGTCGTCGACGCCTTCGATTTTGTCCAGCGATTCATTGTGCCGGATTATCACTCCCTGATCTCGCAGGTGGTACGCCAAAGCGTCAATGATTTCGTCGTCCAAGAATTCAAGCAATTTGGAACGCGTGTTGACCAAATTGACTTTCACACCGAGGTTGCGAAACATCGATGCATACTCGACGCCGATCACTCCTGCGCCATAGATGCTGATTGAACCGGGGCGATGGTCCATTTCGAGGATCGTATCGCTGTCATAAATACGTGGATGATTGAAATCGACTGATGAGGGGCGGTAGGGGCGAGAGCCGGTGGCGATTACGAACTGTTGGGCGGCGATCGGTTCGTTGCCATCGATGGAGATCGAGTGCTCATCAACAAATTGGGCTTGGCCACGAAAGATTGGCACGTCATTGCGATCGTAAAACGATTGTCGCATGGACACTTGTCGCCCGATGATCGCCTCTGTGCCTCGCTTCAATTGTTCCATCGACGGGGTCGTTTGCATGCCCATCTCGCGGAAGACAGGGTTCTTGAGAGCGTTCATTGTGCTGGTGATCGTGTGCCTCAGTGCTTTGCTGGGAATCGTTCCCCAGTGGGTGCACCCACCGCCGATCTGACCATATCGCTCAGCGACGGCCACTCTCAGACCACCTTTGGAGGCCTGCATCGCGGCTCCTTCTCCCCCCGGGCCCGTACCAATCACAAACAGGTCGTAGTCGAACAGTGAATTGCTCATAATGTCATCCTTGCCGGTCCACGACTGAAAGATTGCCTCGAATAAAAGTATGATTTTGCAATGTTGTTAGCTTGCGTCCAGACGGGTATCCGTTTTTCTGATGTGCCGGGCAACTTGCAATGTGTCATGGATTGGATTGATCGGGCGGGAAAAACCGGGGCTGATCTGGTCGTGATGCCCGAATGCATGCTGAGTGGGTATGCCTTTGGTAGCCGTCAGGATGCGTTGCCCCATGCTGTGCCAATCAGCGATCCGCTTTTTGAGCAAATCGCGAAGAAGACGGCAGAGTGGGGGCTTCATGTGACATTGGGGTATTTGGAATCGGATGGCGATCGGCTGTTCAACTCAGCCGCATTGGTCGGTCCGAGTGGGGTCATTGGCCGCTACCGCAAAGTCCACTTGCCACATCTCGGCGTCGATCGATTTGTTGATCGAGGTGATTTTCCCTACCAGGTCCATGAGGCGGTCACTCAAGGTGGTGAGATCTGTCGGATCGGATTGGCGATTTGCTATGACAGTTCGTTTCCTGAGCCGATTCGCGTCCTTGCCTTGGAAGGAGCGGACGTAATTGCGTTGGGAACGAACTGGCCCAATGGTGCCGCTCATACGGCCGAAGTGGTTCCACCTGCTCGCAGCATGGAGAATCATTTGTACTTCGTGGCTGCGAATCGGGTCGGCGAGGAGAACGGATTCGGGTTCTGCGGATGCAGTTCAATTTGTGGCCCCGACGGCGTGGTGCTCGCCAAAACCGGCAGTGATGGTGAAATGATGCTGCTGGCCGAGGTCGACCTCGCATTAGCGAGAAACAAACGTATCGAGCGGGCGCCGGGTGGTGCTCATGTGATTCACCGCTTTGACGACCGACGTCCCGAATTTTATGGAAAGCTGAGTGACTCGGATGAGCATGAAAAGACCGCTAATTCTTGATCGTTAATATGCGAGCAAGTTTCTGCTGTGTCTCTGTAGCGTGTTGGTGGAAATCGACCCGGGCAAGATCCTCGATCGTCAACTCCGTGACATAATCGCGTTCGATCTGTTCTCGCAGTTGCTCATATTTTGCTTCTGTTAAACGAGAACAGCTGGGGACCGTATTGATTTGACTGTCCGAGATGGGGACTCTCAATCGCAGACAAGCTGGTCCACCACCACCTGACATGCTCTGATCCAAGTCAACATAGTGGACCGATTCGAAGACTCCTTGTGCCCGCCAAGTTTCGACTAGTTCTCTCGCCGCAGGGTTTTGCTCGACTTGACGCGTGCAAATGATTCGAGGCGCCACCTCGGAGGGCGTCGATATGATTTGGCTGTTGAACAGATAGGTCGCAACGGCTTGTTGCAGACTGAGGGATTCGGTGGGAACGGCGATTCTTATCAATTCCCGATCGTGCAATTGCTGGTACCGACGATCGATTCTTTGCAGGGTAGCATCTGAATCGATGAACGCTGCTGTGTGATGGATCAAACGGTCATGGTGGCTCATCGCAACAACATCGTTATGAAACGCACCAGCATCAATTGCATCGGGATGTTGCTTGAGAAAGAAAACGTTTTCATTGGGTAAGCGGTGGCGCCGTGCAACCGCTTCACACGCTGCTCGCGATTGCCGCGGATGGTGCTGGGCTGGCGACGGGTCTCCGTCACCATAAACAAACAGATGAATGCCGGGCTGTTCAGCCGAAGTCCCCAGACGCATATGGTTGGCGGCTCCTTCGTCTCGCATGGCCGTGCCACCAGGCAGTGCGTCGGTCACGCGGCAAGAAGGTGGCAACGCGTTGCGCAGGTCTTGCCGCGTTTGAGCCGGCTCTGTCGTGCGATGGATGCTGGAAACCAAATTCGCGACAGTCAATTCCGTTTGGGGATTCTTGGTGGTCCCCTGGTCGGCATTCCTCAATCGGCCGTTGATCGAATCAATCGCTGGGCTAATGGTAGCCGCATTGGCGGTCCACATCGCCGAACAGCCGGTAGCGGCAGAAAGCAAGTGGGGAGCGATTTCCTTGGCTTGTTTCAAAACGTCTTCATTCGTTCCCGAAAAACCGAACGCTCGCAATAGCTGGAAATCAGGTCGAGGCTGCGGCGGCGTGACGAGTTGCATCTGGGTCCATGCTGCGACCATCCGCATCTTTTATAGTCCTTGGATCGCCGCTGCCGCCGGGTTCGAGCTTTTGCCAGCGTTCTGCTGGGACGCAAGATTGCCAACGCCGAGGCCACCAAAATGGTGCGTTGGTCCGACCAATCGATCGAGTTGCAGTTCAATTAAGCTCACTTCACAACACTCCATGGATCGGTGTCGGTGAATTCTGTTCGCTCTAAAGAAGCAATCGGATCGCTGCAAAAATCGATCGCGTGAAAACCAGCGGGGCGATGATTTCCGCTTGCCGCCAAACCACCAAACGGTAAGGCACCGGCTGCTCCGGTGGTCGGGCCGTTCCAGTTCACAACTCCCGCGCCGACTTGGTCGACGAACCGCTCGAATAATTCAGCTGATCCACCTAGTAGTGATGCAGCGAGGCCATAAGGTGTTTCGGCGGCAGCTCGGCAAGCCGACTCGAAGTCACGGAATCGTTCGATGACTAGCAATGGGCCGAACCATTCCATTTCTGCCATCACCCGCCGTGAATCGGCATCCAGTTCAACAGCTTCCAAAATCACTGGGTGCGCTAAGCAGTCCGCTCGGCGATCGGATCGCCAAGGCAGGAGGGGGCGGCATCCGAGTTGCAGTAGTTGGTGGTAAGTTCGTTCGATTTTCTCGGCAGCAGAGGATGAGATCAGTGGCCCCAAGTGAGGTGGCCCCAAGTGAGCGGTTGGTTGGTCGCCCGGCAGTCCGACACGAAGTTTGTTGGTTGTGTTAACGAGCGCTTCGATTTGCTGCGATGTTGAATCCCCATCCACGAATAGAGCTCGCCTTGCACAGGTGCACCGTTGACCGGTTGAAATGAAGGCCGAGAAAGACAGATTCTTCGCGACGCCTTGAGGATCCGCGTCCGGCATGATGACAACGGGGTTATTGCCACCAAGTTCGAGGGCCAGCAGTACTTCTGGTCGACCCGCCAATTGTCGGTGAATGGCACGACCTGCTTCGAGGCTTCCCGTCAGGTAAACGCCATCGATATGGGGTGATTCGATCGCCGTAATGGCGGTTTCGACACCGCCGACAATCATTTGCAGGACATGTTCGGGCAGCCCGACATGCTTCCATGCCTCAACGATCCACTCCCCAACTGCGGTCGCTTGATCGCTTGGTTTGAATACGACGGTGTTCCCCGCCAGCAAGGCCGGGATGATTTGACCGCCTGGTAGATGCAATGGGAAATTGTACGGGCCAAGGACTAAGGCGACGCCGATGGGGGCGTAACGAACAACTCGCTGGGGCGAGGTTGCGTCACCTACGATTTGCCTTGCACGACGTTGTTGAAGGGCTTGAATCGATAGTTCGGATTTTGCGATCGCGGCCGCCACTTCGCCACTTGAATCCCACGGCAGTTTTCCAACCTCATTGCAGATTAAGTCGGTCACTTCGTCGGTGTTTTTTTTCAAATGCGAGGCGTAACTGCGGACCAGATCAATGCGGTCTGCTAACTCAGTCGTGCGCCAAAATGCCAGTTGATGGCGGGCAAGGTGGATTGCTTCCCCCACTTTTGCGGGTGTGGAGATTGGTCCACTCCACACTGTTTCACCACTGACGGGATTATGACTATCGATTTTCGTTGTCATTTTGTTCGATCAATTCGACGCGAGTGATTTCTCTGACCTAAATTTTTTTAGAGGGCGGCATCGATTCCTGCTTTTCTAAATATTCAACCTGTCCCAGAGAGTTTACAGAGATGAAAAAGAATAAGAAAAGCGGGTTCTCGCTTTTGGAAGTGATCGCTGCCGTCGTCATTCTAGCCGTTGTCGCAGCTGCAACGATCGCAACGGTCGCTCCCTTGCGTGCCAAAAGCGATCAAAAAATGGCCGAACAAGAAATCGCCACTTTGAATTCCATGTCCCAAACGTATTTCTTGGAGACTGGAGTCTATCCAACGGATGCCGAGCAGTTGGCGAGCGCCGGGTACATGGCCAACACGACTACAGAGGAAAAGGCTCGGGTCACGAGAATCAAGAACGAATACAACTACTCCGCTTCGACGGGCGTATTCACACAAAAGTGATCCGGTCACGCTGATCGGATAGCAAACAAATGTCCGCGGGGAAGATGTCGCAATTCCTTTTTTTGTGGCTTCCCCGGCGGACTTTTTTCCGTGCGCAAGCAAAGCAATGCTACCAGCGTTTACTACACGATCGAAAAGCGGCATTACCTTGTTTGAGGTGATCATCGTCATTGGATTGTTAGCAGCATCCGCGGCAGCAACGCTGATTATGTTGGACGGCCGTTGGCGGGACCGAAGATTGGTCGTCGCTGCAACCAACGATCTGGCGAACTACTTGCAAACCGCACGGAATACCGCGGTGAGTAATCGGGCCGCCGTCTCTGTCCAGCGGAGCCAAGCGGGCACGACGGAAAAGTTGCTTATCACTGAGGATGCGGGACCCTTTCGTGGCAGTCGTAGCTGGGTTGTAGAGATCAGTGATGTGGTTGATCTGCTCGGCAACCCGACAACAATCCAGTTCTCCTCCGCGGGGAAGCCGGATAAGAAAGTGAAGTGGAAAGTCAGGCATAGCGGTTTAACGGGAACTGTTACGATGCTACGCGGTTGGAATCAGGTAATGCGTAAATACCCATGAGTCCTTTCAGGTCATTTTTTCAGCGATTTTCAAGGCAAACGAACTGTCGATCTGCAGTCCGCCGTTCCGGTGCGTCGCTATTGGATGTCTCGCTTGGGGCAATGTTGCTCGCGTTGTTGCTGATCCCGGCCGTCAAGCTGATGGGGGAATCACGAGCTTCTAAGATGCGTCTGAGATTGCGTGATGCCATCTTGTTTGAGGCTGAGACCCTGCTTGAGCAAACCAAAATCTCGCTGGCTGACTCCGCCTTTTTTGATGCGGCCTACAAAGCGGATAAAGACGATTCAGCAAATTTGAGTCTTGTTGACGGGCCTCTACTGCGGCAGCGGATACGAATCGAAGCGGATGATACGATGGCAGATGAGCGATTGGTCAATGTTGTCGTCAATGTCTGGCGGGATCAAGATCTGGACGGTCAGATGGATGCTGCCGAAATTGGTGAGACGCTTCGCACGCAATGGTCAGCCCCATGATTCGGCAGTGTAATTCTCGGCGTGCCGGAATCGGTCTTTTGGAGGTCGTCGTTTGTACCGGGATGGTCGCCATGATGATCCTCCCGCTGGCAGCAGTGATTCGATGCTCAGGGCAAGCACTAGCGGATGTTAACGAGTTTGGTTCGACCTCTGAAAAGATGCGGCATGGCTTGCGTTATGTGAGTGAGTTGATTCGGGCAGGCAACATCTCCAAGTTCTCGGAAAAAGAGATCACTATCGTTTTCACAAGTGGACAACCCGCAATTGTTCGCCTCCGACTCGGACGACTCGAAGTCCGGCAAGGCGGGGTGAATTTGAAGCTGGTGACGAATGTTCAACAGCTCAAGTTCATTGAACGGAAGCAGAGTGCAGACCCAGGATTGAGGTCCGGAATAGAAATCCAAATGATCGCTACGGATCCCACAATGTCACACGACGTTTTGATCAAGACAGCGGTCGCGATTCCACCACAAATTTGAAAAATCAGAGAAGCGTGATGGCGAATCTTGCCCCGATGAGAGTTCCTGATAGACGGCAGGACGGATATATGCTGCTGGTCTGTACCTTGGCTGTCACCGTGCTTTCGGTCGCATCGCTTGCAATCATTCGCAGTAGCCAGCAGCGAATTCGTTTGGCGGAAGCTCAGCAATTTACCACTCGTGGCCAAGCAACTGCGGGTGGATTGTACCAACGAGCATTAGCGACTCTGCGTTCCGATTCCGATGCAAACGGGGTGATTCAGGATCCCGGTAATGGCGTGTCCGGAGCCAGGGCAGAGTTGAAAAAGCTCTCAAATAACGCGACGCGAATTGAAGTCTTTCTGTACCAAAACTCAACCATTCCATTGATTAGCACCGTCATTGATCCAGGTGCGATCACGGAGGACAAAGGCAAAGACAAGGACAAAGACAAGGACAAAGACAAGGACAAAGACAAGGACAAAGACAAGGACAAAGACAAGGACAAAGACAAGGACAAGG